>NZ_JBQEPU010000020.1:0-147332 GCF_052045835.1 Paraburkholderia sp. 22099
TGTCTGAGGCTCATGGTGTCTCTTGCGTTCCAGGGCATGGTCGGGACCGGGCGTTTTCGTACCCGGAAGTGTCAACCATGTCCTCGCACACCTGTCAGCTATGTCCCCGGTCTGTACACGGCCGGCAAAGAGAAGTAGGTGCCGCCCCGCACAGGGGCAACGCTAATAGACCACTAACAAATCAAGCAAAGGCCAACAAAAACAACACCAAAACCACCACCGCCGAGCAGGCCAAACCACCAAAAACCATCAAACCACAACAGCCTCCCCCCTCACCAACGACTCCCGCATAGCCACCCCAATCCGAGTAGCCTCAACCGCATCCTCCAATGTGGCGCCGCCCTGCCCCCGGCCCTTCCCCCCACCCCGCACCGCCGCGACAAACGCTCGCGCCTCATGCAAAAACGCCTCCTCGAACCGATCAAAAAAACTCGGCGTGCATTCATTGCGAACACCGGTCGCATCATAAATCTCGACACGGTTCGCACGCGGATTGCGCCCGATCGCCAGCGCACCGCCCGTGCCGATCACCTCGCTATGCGTGTCATTCCCATGCGCCTGCGTGCGCGACGCATAGAACATCGCGAGCTTCCCACCTTCGAATTCACAAATCGCCACGCCATTGTCGACATCGCCGAACTCACGCAGCCCCTCGTGCAGCGCAATCGCGCCCGCCGCGAACACCCGCTTCGCGCGCGGCTTGCCCAGCAACCAACGCGCGACGTCGATGTCGTGCACGGTGCAGTCCAGAAAAATGCCGCCGGAGGTTGCCGCAAACCGCACGAAGAAACCATCGGTATCGTTCTTGTCCGTGGTCTGCGAGCGCACGAGAAACGGCCTGCCGATCTTGCCGGCTTCGACCATGTCGAACGCGTTTCTATAGCTCGGATCGAAACGCCGCATGAAGCCGATCGTCGCCTGAAGATGCGGATAGCGCGCGGCCTCGGCCAGCACGCGCTCGCATTCGGCGAGGTCCAGCGACAACGGCTTCTCGCAGAACACATGCTTGCCGGCGTGCAACGCATCCACGATCTGCTGCGCGTGCAACGACGACGGCGTCACGAGCCACACCGCATCCACCTCGGGATCGGCGAGGAGGTCGGCGTAATCGTCATAAAGACGCGGTTCGGGCAGCGCCTCGCGCGCCCACGCCCGCTCTTCCTCCAGAGGGCTGCAAGCGGCGACGAGCACCGCGCCGGGCACGCGATACGCGAGATTCTCCGCATGACGCTTGCCCAACCGCCCAAGACCGACCATACCCAATCGAACCCGCCCCGCGGCCGCCTTCATCACGACGCCTCGCCGAGTTTCACCGCGCGGCCCTCGCGCCACGAACGCGTGGCGGCGTCGGCGAGTTCGAGCGCTTTCAAGCCATCGGCGACGGTCGTGCGCACCGGCTTGCCGTGCGTGACCGCGTCGAAGAAATGCGCGATTTCCAGCGCGTAAGCCGCGCGATAACGCTCGAGAAAAAACGCTTCCGGCACGTCGCTCGACACTTTGGTTCTCGAGTACGCGGTCACTTCCGTGGGCCGCACGTTGCCCGCCTGCAGCATGCCGGCACTGCCGAGCACTTCGAAGCGCTGGTCGTAACCGTACGCGGCGCGGCGCGCGGTATTGATCTGGCACAACCGCCCGCGCTTCGTGCGGATCGTCACCGCGGTCGAATCGATATCGCCCGCTTCCGCGATCGCCGGGTCGGACAGACAACTGCCGGTGGCGTGCAGCGTGTCCGCTTCGTCGTCGAGAATCCAGCGGAAGATGTCGAAGTCGTGAATCAGCATGTCCTTGAAGATGCCGCCGGAATGCTTGATGTACTCCACCGGCGGCGCGCCCGGATCGCGGCTCGTCACCACCAGCATTTCCGGCGTGCCGATCTCGCCGGCATCGATACGCGACTTCAGCGCGGAGAACGTCGGATCGAAGCGGCGCTGAAAGCCGATCATGCACACCACGCCCGCGCGCGCGACCGCTTCGGCGCAGGCGCGCGCACGCTCCAGCGTGAGATCGACCGGCTTCTCGCAGAACACGTGCTTGTTCTGCGCGGCCGATTGCATGATCAGGTCCGCATGCGTGTCCGTGCTCGAACAGATCACCGTCGCGCCGATCGACGCATCGCCCATCGCGCCGTCGATATCCGCGACCTGCGCGCCGTGTTCGGCCGCGAGCGCCGCGGCCGCCTCGCGATTCACGTCGACCACGTACTTGAGCCGCACGCCCGGTTGCCGCGCGAGATTGGCCGCATGAATCTTGCCGATGCGCCCCGCGCCGAATACCGCTACGTCGATCGTCCTTACCGCGTCAGTCATCGTATCCTCCCATGTCCTTGGATTCTTCCACGTTCAATTCGAGCTTGTACGCCAGCGCGATGAACAACGCCTGGCACAAGCAGATCGTGCTGGTCAGCGAGCGGAACGCGAACGCGCTGCCCTCTTTCACATACAGTTGCGTGGTGGCGTAGCGCGCGAGCGGCGACAGTTGGCTATCGGTGATGACCAGCGTCTTCGCCTGATGATGGTGCGCCACGCGCAGGCAATACTGCGTTTCCTTGCCATAGGGCGCGAAGCTGATCGCGATCACCACGTCGCCCTTCTTCACGCTGCGAATCTGTTCGCGGTACATGCCGCCGAATCCCGACACCAGATGCACGCGCTTGGGCGTGTGTTGCAACGCGTAGACGATGTAGCTCGCCACCGGAAACGAGCGCCGCACGCCGACCACGTAGATGTTGTCGGCCTGCTGCAGCATTTTCACGGCGGCGTCGAACTGCTTGTCGTCGAGTCCCGCTTCGAGTTCCTCCAGACCGCCGCGCGAAGCCGCGATGAATTCGCGCGCCACCGAACCGCCGGACAATGCGCCGGGCTTCTCGTCGATCAGCTTGCGAATCCTCTGCTGATAACTCGGCGACGACGTGCCCTGCCCCGTGTAAGCCTGACGGAACACCGCCTGCAAATCGGAGAAGCCGGAAAAGCCGAAGCGCTGCGCGAACCGCACCACGGCGGACGGATGCACGCCGCAACTCGCCGCGATGTCGCTAGTGCGATCCACCATCACGCTCGACCGATGCTGCTCGATATACGTGGCCACGTTTTTCAACTGACGCGGCAACGCTTCGTAGTTTTCCGCGATGCGCTGCATCAATTCATCGACGCTCGGCAATTCCTCGGTGCTCTCTTCCGCCATGGCTCTCTCTCGGGTGCTTTATTGCAGTGCGACAGACGCTTGCAACGCCCGCCCACACTGCCTCCTGACGCTGCCGATTATAGGCAGGGCGCCGAGCAAATGGAACGTATTTTCCATTTTTATTTATCATGAAATTTTCATTGCAACGCTTCGGAAGATGGCCTAATCTTGGTCGTGAGCAATGGTGCAAGGGCGACCCCATACCGGCCGCAAGCGGATGAAAAGCCGCCCGCCAGAGGCTCCCTTCAATAACGACAGACCGAGAAAAGGTGGAGACAATGAGACTTTGCAAGGGCAAGGCTACGCTCAGGATTCTGGTAACGGCATTGACGTTGGCGACGGGATTCGGCGCGGCTTCGGCCGCCCGCGCGGCTGACGCCCACTTCGTGCTGATCAGCCACGCGCCGGATTCGGATTCGTGGTGGAACACCATCAAGAACGCGATCAAGCAGGCCGACGAGGACTTCAACGTCGAGACCGACTATCGCAATCCGCCGAACGGCGACATCGCCGACATGGCGCGTCTGGTCGAACAGGCGGCCGCGCGCAATTACGACGGCGTGATCGTCACCATCGCCGACTACGACGTGCTGAAAAGCTCGATCAGCAAAGTGACCGCGAAGAAGATTCCGCTCGTCACGATCAACTCGGGCACCGAGGAACAAAGCGCGCAACTGGGCGCGATCATGCACGTGGGACAACCCGAATACGTCGCCGGCAAGGCGGCCGGCGAGAAAGCGAAAGCAGCCGGCGTGAAGTCGTTCCTGTGCGTCAATCACATCGCCACCAACACGGTTTCGTTCGACCGTTGCCGCGGTTTCGCCGAAGCGCTCGGCGTCGACTACAAGTCGTCCACGATCGACTCCGGCCAGGACCCGACCGAAATCCAGTCGAAGGTCAGCGCCTATCTGCGCAACCATCCGAACACCGGCGCGATCCTCACGCTCGGACCGACCCCCGCTTCGGCCACGCTGAAAGCGGTTCAGCAGATGGGCCTCGCGGGCAAGATCTATTTCGCCACGTTCGACTTCTCCGACGACATCGCCAAGGCGATCCAGGCCGGCACGATCCAGTTCGCGATCGACCAGCAGCCGTACTTGCAAGGCTATATCCCGGTGGCGGTGCTCGCGATCGTGAAGAAGGAGCACACCACCGATCCGGCGAAGATCCGCCAGATTCTCGAAGCCAATCCGAAGTTCAAGGCGCGCCTCGATACCTACGGTCTCGCGCCGTCGTATGGACCGAAGAACATCCGCTCGGGTCCGGGCTTCATCACCAGGGACAACCTCGACAAGGTCATCAAGTACGCAGGGCAGTATCGCTGATTCTTTCCTCTAGTTAGTCACGCGCGCGGCGGGCGGCCGCTTCGATACGGGCGGCACGCCCGCCTCCACCGCGCATTTCACCGGCTGCCGTTCTCACTCCGCCTTCGCGCGTGAACCGAGACACAGCCGGGCTCCAAGGAGACGTCATGGGTGTAGCCGGCAAACACTTTCCCCCGCCTGTCGAAACGAGCAACACCAATGCGGCGCCGTCGCATTCGGATTCCGATGAGCGCGTGCGCAAGGAATCATGGTTCGGTCATTTGCTGAACCGGCCGGAATTCGCCGCGATTTCCGGCGCGGTGCTGGTGTTCCTGGTTTTCGCGCTGACCGCCGGCAGTTCCGGCATGTTCAATCTCGACGGCGTGATGAACTGGTCGCAAGTGTCCGCCTATCTCGGGATACTGTCGGTCGGCGCATGTCTGTTGATGATCGCCGGCGAGTTCGATCTGTCGATCGGTTCGATGATCGGCTTCTCGGGGATGATGGTCGCGATTCCGTCCGTGTATTTTCACTGGCCGATCTCGCTCGCGATCCTGTTCGCATTCGCCGGCTCCATGCTGCTCGGCGCGCTGAACGGCTATCTGGTGATGCGCACGCGCCTGCCGTCGTTCATCGTCACGCTCGCGTTTCTGTTCATCCTGCGCGGCCTCACGCTGGCGCTATCGATCATGTTCGCGGACCGCACCATCGTTTCCGGCGTGGGCGATCTCGCGCAAAACGACTGGCTCGCCAATACGCTGTTTCATGGCGTGGCGTTCAACGGCTTCTTCACGATGCTCGCGCAACACGGCATCGGCACCATGCTCGATAACGGTCATGCGCTGGTGCCGGGCATTCCCAAAGTGATCTTGTGGTGGATCGCGCTCGCGGCTGTCTGCGCCTTCGTACTCGCCAAGACACGCGCGGGCAACTGGATTCTCGCCGTGGGCGGCGACGCGAACGCCGCGAAAAACGTCGGCGTGCCGGTGCGCCGCGTGAAAATCTCGCTGTTCGTGCTGACCGCGTTCTGCGCATGCCTGTTCGCGGTGCTGCAAGTATGCGACATCGGCTCGGCCGCAGCGGACCGCGGCTTGCAAAAGGAATTCGAGGCGATCATCGCCGCGGTGATCGGCGGCACCTTGCTGACGGGCGGTTACGGCTCGGTGGTCGGCGCCTGTTTCGGCGCGCTGATCTTCGGCGTCGTGCAAATCGGCATCACGTACACCAACGTCAGCTCCGACTGGTTCCGCGTGTTCCTCGGCGTGATGCTGCTGATCGCCGTGCTGTTCAATCACTACGTGCGCCGCCGCGTCGCGCAATCGTAACGAGGAGACGATCATGTCCGATACGACGAATACGGTAAGCACCGCAAGCGCGGCGCAGGACGACATCATTCTCGCGCTGGAGAACGTCAGCAAGTATTTCGGCAAGGTGATCGCGTTGAGCGGCGTGACCTTGCGTCTGAAACGCGGTGAAGTGCATTGCCTGCTCGGCGACAACGGCGCGGGCAAGTCGACGCTCATCAAGACGCTCGCCGGCGTGCATCAGCCCTCTTCCGGCCAGTATCTGGTGGACGGCAAGCCGGTGCTGTTCGAGTCGCCGAAAGACGCGCTCGATCTCGGCATCGCCACCGTCTACCAGGACCTGGCGCTGGTGCCGCTGCTCTCGGTCGCGCGCAACTTCTTCATGGGACGCGAGCCGCAAAAGAAACTGTTCGGCTTTCTGAGCGTGATGGACCTCGAAACCAGCGCAACCACCGCGCGCGACAAACTCGCGGAAATGGGCATCAACGTGCGCGACCCGCATCAGCCGATCGGCACCATGTCGGGCGGCGAGAAACAGTGCCTCGCGATTGCACGGGCGATTCACTTCGGCGCACGCGTGCTGATCCTCGACGAACCGACCGCCGCGCTCGGCGTGAAGCAGAGCTTCAACGTGCTGAAGCTGATTCACAAGGCGCGCGCCAAGGGCATCTCGGTGATCTTCATCACGCACAACGTGCACCACGCGTATCCGATCGGCGACTCGTTCACGCTGCTCAATCGCGGCAAATCGCTCGGCACGTTCACCAAGGACACCATCAGCAAGGACGAAGTGCTCGACATGATGGCCGGCGGCGCCGAGATGCAGAAGATGATCGGCGAACTCGAAGGCGCGGAGATCTGATTCATTCGCGCGGCGTTCCGGTGCTTGCCGCGCCGGTCGCCGCGTACAGCCACTCAGGAATATTCATGGATCATTCCAGCACATCCAGCGGCGCCGCAACCGGAGTCGGGACGGCGGCCAGCCGCTTCGCGCCGGACCGCGGCCGCGACGTCGTCTGCCTCGGCCGCCTCGCCGTCGATCTCTACGCGCAGCAAGTCGGCGCGCGGCTCGAAGACGTGTCGAGCTTCGCGAAGTACCTCGGCGGTTCGTCGGCGAATATCGCGTTCGGCTGCGCGCGCCTCGGCCTCGCCTCGGCGATGCTCGCGCGCGTCGGCAACGATCACATGGGCCGCTTTCTCACCGAAACCTTGACGAAGGAAGGCTGCGACGTCAGCCATGTGCGCGTCGATCAGGAACGCCTCACCGCGTTGGTGCTGCTCGGCCTGAAGGACCGCGACACCTTTCCGCTGATCTTCTATCGCGAGAACTGCGCGGATATGGCCGTGGATGAAGCGGATTTCGACGAAGCGTTCATTGCGTCGTCGAAAGCGCTGCTGATTACCGGCACGCACTTTTCCACCGAGCAGGTGAACCGCACGAGCCGCCGCGCACTCGATTACGCGCGACGCAACCAGGTGCGCACGGTTCTCGATATCGACTACCGTCCGGTGTTGTGGGGGCTTACCGGCAAGGCGGACGGCGAAACCCGCTTTGTCGCGAGCGAAGGCGTGACCGCGCATTTGCAGCGCATTCTGCCGCTGTTCGATCTGGTGATCGGCACGGAAGAGGAATTCCGCATCGCCGGCGGCAAAACGGACCTGGTCGACGCGCTCGCGATGGTGCGCGCCGTCACGCCCGCCACGCTGGTGTTGAAGCGCGGGCCGATGGGTTGCCAGATCATCGACGGCAAGGTGCCCGCCTCGCTCGACGACCTGCCGGTTCACGGCGGCGTGGAAGTCGAAGTATTGAATGTGCTCGGCGCGGGCGACGCGTTCGCCTCGGGCTTTCTCTCGGGATGGTTGCGCGATCAGTCGCTCGAAGCCTGCGCACGCGCCGCGAACGCGAGCGGCGCGCTGGTGGTTTCGCGCCACGGCTGCGCGCCGGCCATGCCGACGCCGGCCGAGCTCGACTACTTCCTGCGCGAAGCGAAAGCCGACCCGCAGCGCATGCGCCGCCCCGATCGCGACGCGACGCTGGCGCGCTTGCATCGCGTCTCGCCCGCGCGCAAGCAATGGAACGAAGTACTCGGCTTCGCGTTCGATCATCGCAACCAGTTCTTCGAACTCGCGCAGCAAACCGGCGCCGATGAAACGCGCATCGCGCGGTTAAAAGGGCTATTCGTCGAAGCGGTGGCGCAGACCGAAAGCGCGTTGGGTCTGCAAGGCCGCATCGCCGTATTGATCGACGACCGCTATGGTCAGGACGCGTTGAACGCCGCGACCGGCCGCGGCTGGTGGCTCGGGCGTCCGGTGGAATTGCCGGGCTCCGTGCCGCTGGTATTCGATCATGGCCGCTCGATCGGCACGACGCTCGTCGCGTGGCCGCGGGAGCATATCGCCAAGTGCCTCGTGCAGTTCCATCCCGACGAACCGATCGAACAGCGCCTCGAACAGGAAGCGCAATTGCGCGCGCTTTACGACGCGGCGCAAGCGAGCGGCCACGAACTGCTGCTCGAAGTGATTCCGCCGAAGCACGCCCATCTGCCACAAGGGCCGGACATCGTGTATCGCGCGTTGAAGCGCCTCTATAACATCGGCATCTATCCGGAATGGTGGAAGCTCGAACCGATGGACGCCGCGCAATGGCAAGCCGTCGACGCGCTGATCGCCGAGCGCGATCCGTATTGCCGGGGCGTGGTGCTGCTCGGTTTGGCGGCGGGCGTCGAACAGTTGAACGAGGGCTTTCGCGCGGCGGCGCAATCCGCGACGTGCCGCGGCTTCACCGTGGGCCGCACGATCTTTCACGAGCCGAGCCATGCGTGGCTCGCCGGCGATATCGGTGACGACGAACTGATCGCACGCGTGCGCCGCACATTCGAAACACTGATCGCATCGTGGCGCGCGGCTCGCGGCACATCAGCCGCGCAGTCCGCCACGGCGAGCCATCACCAGGAGCAGGCGGCATGAACCACCGCGTATTGCATCATGACGATGCGGCGTCCGCTCGAGGCACCGGCGAAGCAAGCTCGCGCCTCGCCGGCACCGTTCGGCTGACGACCGCCCAGGCGCTCGTGCGCTATCTCGCCGCGCAACGCGTCGCGACCGAGGACCGCAGCGGTAGCGAGCCGCTCTTCGGCGGCGTGTTCGCGATCTTCGGGCACGGCAACGTCGCGGGAATGGGCGAAGCCTTGTATCAGCACCGCGACGCATTGCCCACGCTGCGCGCGCATAACGAACAGGCGATGGCGCACAGCGCCATTGCGTATGCGAAGGCGCATTTCCGCCGCCGCATGATGGCGGTCACGACTTCCATCGGGCCGGGCGCGACCAATCTGATCACGGCGGCCGCGCTCGCGCACGTGAACCGTCTGCCGGTGCTGCTGTTGCCCGGCGACATCTTCGTCTCGCGCGCGCCCGATCCGGTCTTGCAGCAGGTCGAGGATTTCAACGATGGCGGCGTGTCCGCCAACGACGCCTTCAAACCCGTGTCGCGTTACTTCGATCGCATCGTGCATCCGGCGCAATTGCTCACCGCGCTGCCGCGCGCGCTTCGCGTGCTGACCGACGCCGCGCTGTGCGGTCCCGTCACGCTCGCGTTGCCGCAGGACGTGCAGGCGCAGGCATGGGATTTCCCCGCGGACTTTTTCGCGCCGCGTGTCGTGACTTTTCATTCGCCCGCGCCGCGCGACGACGAGATCGACGCCGCATTCGCGCATCTGCGGCGCGCCAGGCGTCCGTTGATCGTCGCGGGCGGCGGCGTGCTGTATGGGCGCGCCAGCGACGCGCTGCACCGCTTCGCCACCACGCACGGCATTCCGGTCGCGGAAACGCAGGCCGGCAAGAGTTCGCTTGCATGGAACGATCCGTTGAACGCCGGCGCATTGGGCGTGACGGGCTCGCCCGCCGCGAACGCGCTCGCGCTCGACGCCGACTGCGTGCTGGCGATCGGCTCACGCTTGCAGGATTTCACCACCGGCTCGAACACGCTGTTCACCCAGGCCGAGCTGATCGGCATCAACGCCAACGCCTTCGACGGCGTCAAGCATCGCACGTTGACGGTCGAAGCCGACGCGCGTCTCGCGCTGGAGGCGCTCGCGGAACGCTTGCAAGGCTGGCACGCGGACCGCGCGTGGACGGCACGCGCGCACAAACTCGCGGCGAGCTGGCGCGACACGGTGAGCACGCTCACGCATGCGCCGCAACGCGAGACCGTGCTGCCTTACGAGGGCGACGTGATCGGCGCGGTGCAGCGTTCGAGCGCGGCGTCGGATAAGGACGATATCGTCGTGTGCGCGGCCGGCACCTTGCCCGCCGAATTGCACAAGCTGTGGCGCGCCGGCAGGCCGGGCGCGTATCACGTCGAGTACGGCTATTCGTGCATGGGCTACGAGATTGCCGGCGGTCTCGGCGTGAAACTCGCGCGCCCCGAGCGTGAAGTGATCGTGATGGTCGGCGACGGCAGCTATCTGATGATGAACAGCGAGATCGCGACTTCGGTGATGCTCGGCGCGAAGCTGATCGTCGTGGTGCTCGACAATCGCGGCTACGGTTGCATCAATCGGTTGCAACAGGCCTGCGGCGGCGCGCCGTTCAACAACCTGCTCGACGACTGCCTGCAAGGCCCGCTCGGCGCGCCGCGAATCGACTTCGCCGCGCATGCCCGCGCGCTCGGCGCGCAGGCCGAGCACGCCGCGAATATCGCTGAACTCGAAGCCGCGCTGCAACGCGCGCGCGCCGCCGATCGCACCTACGTGATCAGCATCGACACGGACCCCGCCCGCACCACCGACGACGGCGGCTGGTGGTGGGAAGTGGCCGTGCCCGAGGTGTCGGCGCGCGATAGCGTGCGCGTGGCGCGTGCGAAATACGAAGCACAGCTCGCGGCACGCGCCGAACCGATGGCCGCCGCCGACCGCACCGACAAGGAATGAGGACGCCCGCATGACCACTTTCGACGTACGCATCGGCATCAATCCGCTCTCGTGGATGAACGACGATCTGCCTTCGCTGGGCGGCGAGACGCCGCTCGAATTGGCGTTGACGGAAGGCCGCCAGATCGGCTATCAAGGCTTCGAGCTCGGCAACAAGTTTCCGCGCGAACCGCAGGCATTGAAGACGCTGCTCGCGCAATACGACCTCGCCCTGGTATCCGGCTGGTATTCGGGCCGGCTTGCGCGGCGCAGCGTCGAGGAAGAAATCGCCTCGGTCGGCCCGCATCTCGAACTGCTCGCGCAAAACGGCGCGACCGCAATGGTGTACGGCGAAGTCGCCGATTCAATTCAGGGCGCGCCGCAGCCGCTGTATCAGCGCCCGCGTTTTTTCAGCGAAGCGCAATGGGCTGAATATGCCGCACGTGTCGATGAATTCGCGCGTTACACGCAAAGCCGCGGCGTGCGGCTGGCTTATCACCATCACATGGGCGCTTATGTCGAAACGCCCGCCGACGTCGATCAATTGATGTCGCGCACGAGCGATGCTGTCGGCCTGTTGTTCGACGCGGGGCACATCACGTTCGCCGGCGGCGATCCGCTCGCGGTGCTCGACAAACATATCGCGCGCGTATGCCACGTGCACTGCAAGGACGTGCGCCCCGCGGTGACCAGGCTCGCGCGCAATCGCAACTGGAGTTTTCTCGACGCGGTGATCAATGGCGCCTTCACGGTGCCGGGCGACGGCGCGGTGAATTTCCCGGCGATCATCGACCGGTTGAAGCGGCACGGCTATCGCGGCTGGCTCGTGGTGGAAGCGGAACAGGACCCGGTGGTGGCCCCCTCGTTCGAGTATGCGCAGAAGGGCTACAGAACATTGCGGACGTTGGTCGACGCGCCGCTCGGCGCCGCAAGCAAGACTGAGCAGGAGGCAGCATGAGTTTATTGGTGAAGGCGCAGCGCGAAGGCCAGACGATCGCGCGAGTGACGCCGGAATCGGCGTGCTGGCGGTATGTGGGATTCGCCGCCTACCGGATGGGCACGAGCGAGGTGGTGCATCTGTTCGAGCCGTCGCGTGAGATGTGCATTGTCGTGCTCACGGGTTCGGTGGATATCGAAACCGCGGAGCGCACGTGGAGCTCGCTGGGTTCGCGCGATAGCGTGTTCGAGGATGCCGCGCCATATGCGGTGTATTTGCCGCCCGGCGTGCGCGCGACGGTGCGTGCGCGTCGGGATGCGGAGATTGGCGTGGCTAGCGCGCCGGCGAAGGGCGAGTATGTCGCGAGGTTGATCGAACCTTCCTCGATGAAGCGCTCCACGCGGGGCAAGGGTCTGAATACGCGATACGTATGCGATATTCTTCCGCAGACGGAGCCTGCCGAGTCCTTGCTTGTCGTCGAGGTCAGGACGCCTGGCGGGCACGCGTCGAGCTATCCGCCGCATAAGCATGATACGGATAATGTGCCGCATGAGAGTTCGCTCGAGGAGACTTACTATCATCGGCTCGATCCGCCGCAGGGGTTCGCTTTTCAGCGCGTGTATACGGACATGCGGGATATCGATGAGTCGATGGCCGTTGAGAATCATGACGTGGTGATGGTTCCGCGTGGGTATCATCCGGTCGTTGTGCCTTATGGGTATGACTCTTATTACCTGAATGTCATGGCCGGGGCGCGGAGGGTTTGGCATTTTCGGAATGATCCGGCGCATGAGTGGATTGTTGGGAAGGAAGGTTGATGTTTTTGCCTGCTCGGCGGGTTGTTGTCTACGTGCCTGCGGTGTTGGCCTTTGCTTGATTTGTTAGTGGTCTATTAGCGTTGCCCCTGTGCGGGGCGGCACCTACTTTTCTTTGCCGGCCGCAAAGAAAAGTAGGCAAAAGAAAGCGGCTCACACCGCTAATTCTTAAGTGGGTCCCCTGGCTCGGAGGGGGTAGTGGTGCATCTGGAATCCGTGTTCTCGCACATTCCGCATTAGTGACAAAGCCGTCATTAGCTCCCACTCCGCACTGCGTGCGTCGCGGATGGGGCTGCCAGGGAAACCAACGGGGCGGGGCGTTTGTGCGCCTTGGGGGCCATCGGCTTCGCCTCGGCGATGCTCCGTCGTGAATCGATTGATTGGCGACGTGCCGCGACGGTGCGCGCCGCGTTTCCGCGTGTACGCGTCTGCACACACTGCGACGCTTTATCGCTTCAATATGCGGTCGTCGCATGTTATTTCCAACCTCATGGCTAACATCGAGACGCCTGCTTCGGCCAAAAACATTGGCAAAAACAGGACGCGTCCAATTGAGTCACGCCATGCTTATGGAATACCTTAGCAGGCTATCGAGTCATGCACCCGGTCTTCCAATGACCGATCGTGCTATGCGCCCTCGTCATCCCGTGTTAACTGAACCAGCTTTGGAGCACGACCCATGGCAATAAAAGTCATCGCTGCGGATAGCCATCCGCTCTTTACGCTGGGAATCGAGTCCGCGCTCAGCAAATGCGACGACGTCGACCTGGTCGGAATCGCACACAGTAGTAGCGAACTCTTCACTTTGGCCGCTGACACTCCCTGCGACGTGCTCGTTATCGATCACTGCTCGTGCAGGTGGGAAGGCTTCGGCTCATTGATGTCCGCGCTTCGTGCCGCTCACCCTCATTTGAAAATGGTCGTGCAGGTCTGCATGCACAATGCCGCGCTGCTGGCAACGATGTCGCGCTTAGGCATCGGCGCAGTGTTGCACAAATGCGATGCCGTCAACCACCTGGCGCACGCAATCCAGGCGGCACACGCCGGCGCCATCTACGTATCTCCCGCTCTTCAGTGTCTAAAGCCAATGGCGGGCAATCTCGACGTATCTTGCGTACTGACCGCACGGGAAACGGAAATTCTGCGGCTGTTCCTATCCGGCCTTTCGGTATGCGAGATCGCCCGTAAGCTGCACCGCGCCAAGCAGACAGTCAGTGCCCACAAATCGAAGGCGATGAGAAAGCTGGGCGTGGAGTCAGACGCAGAACTCTTTGGTCTCAGGTATCTGGATGCCCTGTTCGCGATTAATGGTTTCCAGGAAGCTACGCAGACGTGATTGATCTCGCGGCCATTCTTCCACGATTAAGCGACTATCAAAGGCCATGCGTATGAATGCGCAATTCACGGCGCGGCAGTCGATCCATGCGGTAATTGCCCCCTTGCTTGTTTCGGCGCTTAGCGGATGCTCCAACCCATTTGCGGATCACTACCGGCAGTTCGCCAATCACGGTACGTATCTGCCGGACTTCGAAAAGTCGCCGGACCTTGTCGCAACCGAAGCGTTAGAGAGCCGCCGTAATGAACTGAAAGCCCGCAACATGGTTCAGATCGGCCAATCTGTTTTCAGGGAATCGAAGTACGGATGGGCCCTCGAAGACGCGTTGGCACAGGGCCGCGTCACTGGCGCAAGGGTCGTGCTGTTCTCCGAGAGATCGGCTGGCGTACAGTCGAGCACGTTAGCCGTTAACGTCCCGCAAACAAGGCAAGAATACGAGCGCTGGTTGACACGCGGCCACCGCTCCGCGGCATACAACGGCCACGATTCGGGCGACGAGGCTTTCTGCAAACCGGGACAAGCACTGGAAGGCAGGTCACCGTTGGGGTATCCCATGAAGCAGCGCCCAGATGCGACGACATCCTGCATCGTGTCCACGGTCGATGTCGTGGATTATCTCGCTGAGTACTGGGGCGAGAAGCGAGCAGTTGATGCTCCTGCATCGAGCAACGCCGTAGAAAACTGACTCCTATTTTTAATTCCGCAGTACCCCCGCTGCTACGAGGCAGACCAGACTAAAGGGCGTTACGCATGCAACTAACTCGGCGAAGATTGGAAGTGCCCACCGGTACATCGAAGGCGGATACTTTTCAGTTTTCATCCCAACGTATTTCCGTCAATCCTCTGACACTGCTGCGCTCAATTTCGCTCATAACCGCGAGTGCGCAGCAGGCCTATCCCGGCTCATCGTCATTTGAACGCTTGAGGCGTCTACGGTTCTTTTGCAGATCACTGCTGTGGTGGCGGCCTACTGTCAGTTGGCTTGGCTTATGCACCCAACCTCCTCTGGCACACCTGGCGCGACACTGTCCGACCATGCTCGAACGAATGCACCGTCCTTTTCTGCATGGCAGTTTTACCGCGGAGCAGGCTTTTATCGTAAGCGCGCAACACCAGGCATTTACGCAGGCTTCGATTCCGGCGATCGTGAACAGTCTCGCTGCCGGCCATGGGCACAGGGTGGCCAAGTTCGAAGTCGAGTCCGAGAACTGGCATGTGCTCATTGAATCGCTTGACCGATTCCAGAAGGAGGGCGACTGGACGCTCAGCGTCCGTGATATTGGAGGATGGCGCCTGGTTTCATGCACATTCTCGCTCGCGCACATAGGTGGACGGATTTGTCGACCCCGGCTCTTGATCGGATGTGTGCAAGGCCCGGATCGCTCTGCCGGAGGGCAAGACCTTTTTCGTTCGCTGACGCGGAAATGGCACGGTTTACGGCCCAAGGACCTTATTGTTTATTTAGCTCAATCCCTGGCATTCGCGCTCGAAATCCGCAACGTCATGATCGTATGTCACGAGGCGCACATCTATTCGAGCTGGCGCTATCGATTCGGAAGAAACCGGATCGCCGCCGACTACGGGGCGCTCTCGAATCAGAGAGACAAGCGCAAAGTCTGGAAGGGTTGGTTCGTTCTCGGCAAGCCTCGATGCCCACATGAGGCGACGTTCAGGCAAACGACCAGTGCGCCGACTCGTCGGCAACGTCGAGAATCTCTGAAGGCGTCGCTGCATGTTCAGATCGGATCCGCCGTGGCAAGAGCCAGAGAAGCGAATTGCGCTCAAGTGAAAGGCCAGCCATGCAGGCACAGACGTTATCGGCGCCATTGATTACCTCCGCCATTGCCTATGACGTCGTCCGACATTGTCGGTTCGCAATGCGCCAATAGCGCGCTTAACCCTAAAGCTATGACCTACGCCATTCTAAGCACGCCCGATATAGCGGATTTAGTGACCGAAGTGGATTGCGACGCATCGAAATGGATCGAATACACGGACGGCGATTCGGTGTGTATAGCGAGGTTCCCCTCGCCAGTCAGCGAGACAATGCGCCAAGGGCTGCACGAGTATGCTCGCTGGAGTCTATGGGGAAACTTGTTCAGTTCCGGCGAGCAGCCGGTCACCGACGCTGACGTCGTCGACACAACATTGAATTGCCAGGCTGCGCCCACTGCGATCAGTTGGGGAGGATTTCTGGTGACCGCATACGACCAGCGCTCGCAGCATTTTCTGGTGTTCGCGGACCCGACCGGCAAGTTGCAGGCACAGTATCGCCAGGACGAACACGGGCATTTGCACGTAGGCCAAGTGCCAAGGCCATGCAGACGAAGGGAGCCCGTGCAAAAGGCTGGACGGGATCGATTTCCTGCTCGCAACACGTTTCGTGCACACGAACGCCACAGCAACCGTGCGCGCCGGGAGTTCACTGTTTTGCCACAGGGGGCTGTCCTCTTATTCCGAAGCGGAGAGCTAAGCCTGCTGAGTCACATCTACCCGCGGAGCCCGGCGAAGGTGTTAAGCATTATCCAGAGGGCGAAGCTTCGCGTCGGCAATGCCTCTTGATGGAGTACTAGCGCTCCCCTCGAGCCAGCACCGAAGATCGCCAAAAGTACCGCGACGGCGCGCGCAGCGCCGCCGGAAGAATGACTGCTGTGTCACGAACGCGGAGTGCGCGAGAACACGGATTCCAGATGCACCACTACCGTTACTGCGCGAGGGCTCCACTTAAGAATTAGCGGTGTGAGCCGCTTTCTTTTGCCTACTTTTCTTTGCGGCCGGCAAAGAAAAGTAGGTGCCGCCCCGCACAGGGGCAACGCTAATAGACCACTAACAAATCAAGGAAAGGCCAACGCCAACGCCATGTAGTGACAACAAACCCCAAACACCACACCGCAATAAACCAGCCAGGCACCACCCCACCCTCACCCCACGCCAAGCCATTCCCTCGCCACATCGGTCCGCCGCAAAAATACCGCGAGCTCGCCGTCGAACACGATCTCGCCGTGCCCCATCACCGCGACCCGGCTGGCGATGTCCTGTGCGATCACGAGCCGCTGTTCGATCAGCAGCATCGCGACACCGCGATCCCGCAGCATGCGCAGACACTGCGCGACCTGCGCGATCACCTGGCTTGCGAGACCCTCGCCAGGCTCGTCGATCACCAGCAAATCGGGGTCGCCGAGCAGCGCGCGGGCAAGCGTCAGCATTTGCTGCTCGCCGCCCGACAGCGCGCCGGCACGCGTGCGCTTCCGCTCGCGCAAGACGGGAAACAGCGCGTAAGCATCGTCGAAGCTAAAGCGCGGCATGCGGGCGCGCGCATGCGGCACGACACCGAGTTGCAGATTTTCGTGGACGCTCAGCGTCGGGAAAACGTCGCGCTGTTCGGGCACGTAGCCAAGCCCGAGACGCGCGATCTCGAAGGTGCGCAGCCCGCCGAGCGCGTGACCGGCGAAATGCAAGCCGCCCTCGCTGCGCACGAGGCCCATGATCGCGCGGGCGAGCGTCGAGCGGCCCGAGCCGTTGCGCCCGACGAGCGCCAGCACCTCGCCCGCCTCGATCCGCAACGTGACGCCGTGCAGCGCCTGGCTCGCGCCGTACCAGGCGTTGAGTCGACGAATGTCGAGCAAGGCCGTCATGCGCGGAATCCGTCGCCGAGATAGGCGGCGCGCACCGCCGCATCCGCGCGAATCGCCGCCGGTGTGCCGGTCGCGATGATGCGCCCTTGTACCAGCACCGAAATGCGATCGGCGAGTGCGAACACCGCGTCCATGTCGTGCTCGACCATCAGCAGCGTGCGGCCCGCCGTGGTCGCGCGAATCAGCTCGATCGCGCGCGCCGCTTCGGCGCGATTCATGCCGGCCGTCGGCTCATCGAGCAGCAACGTGTGCGCGCCGCCCGCGAGCGCGAGACCGAGGTCGAGCGCGCGCTGCTCGGCATAGCTGAGCGTGCCGGCCTGAAGGTGGCGGCGCGCGCTCAAGCCCACTGCGTCGAGTACCTGGTCGGCGCGCGCGTTCACCGTGGCCGAGCCGGTGAAACGCTGCCACCAGCGCGTGCGGTCGCGCTCGGCGAGCATCGCCGCGCAGCGCAGGTTGTCGAACACCGTCAGCCGGGCAAACACGCTGGTGGTCTGGAAGCTGCGCGCGAGGCCGCGGCGCGTGATCGCGGCCGGTGCGAGTCGCGTGATCTCCGCGCCGAACAGGTCGATGCGCCCCGCGTTCGGCCGCGCGCCGCCGGCGATCAGATTGAAGAGCGTCGACTTGCCCGCGCCGTTCGGGCCGATCAACGCATGGCGCTCGCCCGGCTCGATCGCGAGATCGACGCCGCGCAGAATCCGCGTGGAGCCGAAGCGTTTTTCGATGCCGTACAGCGCGAGCGCCGGGATCATTGCGTGTCTCCGGCGATTCGCGTGGAGCGCGAGTTCATCGCAAGGCGCGCTTGCGCGCGAACGGCGCGCCGCGCCGACAGTGCGCCCAACGCGGCCAGCATGAATACGACGCCGCTGAACCATAGCGCCGACGACGCCATCCACAGCGGCAGGCCGTCGACGCCGAAAGACGCGCTGTCATCGATGCCGAATTGCACCGCGTATGCCCATTGCACCGCGAGCACGACAGCCAGCGTCCACAGCAACGCGGCAGCCGCGCCCCATAGATACATGGCGCGGCACATTCGCCAACCGCATGCCGCGACGCGTGCGATATGCCGTTGCATGAAGCCCGCGATGCCATCGGGTGATATCACCACGACCACGACAAAGAACAGCCCGAGATAGAACAGCCACGCCCGCGTGACGCTCGCCACCGCGACGCTGAAAAACGTCAGCACGACCGCGCCCGCGACCGGTCCGAAGAACGCCGCCGTGCCGCCGATCACCGTCGCGATCAGCACCGCGCCCGAACGCATCATGCCGACGCTTTCGCTCGACACCAGTTCGACGTTGATCAGCCCCAGGGTGCCCGCGACGCCCGCAAAAAACGCCGACAACACCACGACGCCATGGCGAACGCGACGCGGATAGCAGCCGATCGCCGCGGCGCGCGCCGGGTTGTCGCGCACGGCGTTGGCAAGGCGCAGGAACGGCGTGCGCGACAGCGCGAACAGCGCCGCGCTCGCCAGCAGGCACCACAGCGCGATCAGCGCATACGCCTCGCGGGCCGGCCCGAAGCTCCAGCTTCCGAGCGCGTGGCCGCTCGCGCGATCGATCGCCACGCCCGCCTCGCCGCCGAACCAGTCGGGCAGCGTCCATGCGGCCGCCGACACGAGTTCGCCGATGCCGAGCGTGATCATCGCGAAGGCCGTCCCGGCACGCCGCGTCGAGATGAAGCCGAACACGATGCCGCACAGCGCGCCGCCGAGTCCGCCGATCAACGGCAGCAGGACGAGCGGCACGCCGACGCGATTGAACACGTGCGCGGCGACGAGCGCGCCGAGTCCCGAGTAGGCGGCATGGCCGAAGGACAACAAGCCCGTTTCGCCGAGCAGCAGGTTGTACGAGAGCGCGAACACGATCATCGTCGCGGTCTGCGCGAGATAGGCGAGCAGCCAGCTTTGCGGCCAGATGAACGGCGGCACGGCGAAAAACAGCACGAGCGCGAGCCACGGCGCGATCAGCCGCCACATGCGGCGCGACGCCGAGGCGGAGGTGGCGGTCAACGCGGACGGTCCGAAGGGCTCACGCATGCTCGTCGCGCCGCCCGAAGAGTCCGCGCGGACGCAGCGCCAGCATCGCGACGAGCAGCAGATAGGGAATCAGCGGCGCGAGTTGCGCGAGCGTCAAGGCGTCCCATTCGGCGGGCAGCGAGGCGCCGAACGCCGCCAGCACGCCGCCCAGCGACACGTCGCTCGCCACCGCGAAGGTCTGCACGCAGCCGACCAGCAGCGACGCCGCCAGCGCGCCGCTCAACGAGCCCAGGCCGCCGATCACGACCACCACGAACACGATGGAGCCGAGCGATTCCGCCATCGCCGGTTCGATCACGAAGAGCGGCGCGCCGATCACGCCGGCCAACGCCGCGAGCGCCGTGCCGGCCGCGAACACGCCGGTGAATACGCGCGGCACGTCGTGGCCGAGCGCTTCGACGGCGCTCGCGTGCGTGAGCGCGGCGCGCACGATGAGGCCCGTCTTCGAGACGCGCAGCACCGCGTACAGCAGCGCGAGCATCACCAGCGACACCGCCATCATGAACGCCCGATAGCGCGCGAACGCCGCGCCGTAGAGCGTGAACAAAGGGCCGTCGAGCGCGGGCGGCACCGTCGCGCTCAATGGACTCACGCCCCAGCCGAGCTTGACCAGTTCGCCCAACAGATACGCCGCGCCGAACGTCAGCAGCAACTCGGGGAGGTGGCCGTGCACGCGCACGCGACGCAACAGCCAACGCTCGAGCGCCGCGCCGATGGCGCCGACGATCAGCGGCGCGATCACGAGCGCGCTCCAGAAACCCGCATGCGCCGCCACCGAGAAACCGACGTAAGCGCCGAGCATGTAGAAGCTCGCATGCGCGAAATTCAGCACGCCGAGCATGCTGAAAATCAGCGTCAAGCCGGCCGACAGCATGAACAGCAGCAAGCCGTAGCTGACACCGTTGAGCAGATTGATGACGAACGACTGCACGCGCCTAGCCCGCCTGCCCGGCTACGTTTAGCGGTTCGAGCGCCGCGCGCAGATCGGCGGGCAAGCTCACGGGACGACGCGTGACGCGATCGACATACACGTGCACGAAGTGACCCTGCGCGGCGGGCTCGTCGTCGCCTTCCTTGAAGAGCCCCACTTCATAGCGCACGCTCGACGTGCCGAGCCGCGCGACCCGCAAGCCGGCCTCGACGCGATCCGGAAACACCAGCGGCGCGAAGTAATTGCAGTGCGTCTCGACCACCAGACCGATCGTCGCGCCATGCTCGAAGTCGAGCACGCCGGTGCGGATCAGATAGTCGTTCACCACCGTGTCGAAGTAGCTGTAATAGACGACGTTGTTGACGTGCCCGTAGACGTCGTTGTCCATTCAGCGCGTGGTGATCGGCAGGAAATGCGGGTACGCGGCGCGCGCGGCGGGGGCGGGTTTGTTCATGGTGGCGTGGCGTCGGGGGTGGGGTTGCGTTTTGGCTGCGTTTTGGCTGCGTTTGGGTTGCGTTGCGGCCGCGTTTGGGCTGCGTGTGCGTGCGCCGGGCGGGGGCGTTATTGCCCCGGCTTCTCGACGAACTCGAAGGGCAAGCCGCGCCGCCGCATCCATTCGCCGAGCGCCTGGCCGGTGCCCGCTCGCCACGGCCGCAACTTCGCCGGCTCCACCAGCCGGTATTCGAGCAATTCCGGCGACAGCGCGATCGTTCCATACGCCTTCACGTGATACGCGATGATCAGTTCGTTCTTGCGGATGAATTCATACACGCCGATCAGTTCGACGGTCTCCGTGTGCAGCGAGGTTTCCTCGAGCACTTCGCGCGCAATGCCTTGTTCCGGCGTCTCGCCGTTCTCCAGAAAGCCGGTGATCAGCGCGAACATGCCCTCCGGCCACGCCGCGTTGCGCGCCAGCAGAATCTTGCCCTCGTACTCGACGATCGCCGCGACCACCGGCAGCGGGTTATTCCAGTGGACGTAGCCGCATGCCGTATCGGGACAGGTTTGACGGATGCGACCGCCTTCATGCTCGGCATCGGCGCGTTCGATCAACGGCGTGGAACAGCGCGGACAAAATCGGTATTCGGTCATGGCGAGTGGGCGGGTTTCGTGGCGTAGTTCGTGGTGTTGGGCCGGCTAGGTTTTGCGTGTCGTGTCGTGTCGTGTCGTGCGTGTCGTGCGTGTCGTGCGTGTCGTGCGTGTCGTGCGTGTCGTGCGTGTCGTGCGTGTCGTGCGTGTCGTGCAGGTCGTGCGTGTCGTGCGTGTCGTGCAGGTCGTGCAGGTCGTGCAGGTCGTGCAGGTCGTGCAGGTCGTGCAGGTCGTGCAGGTCGTGCAGGTCGTGCAGGTCGTGCAGGTCGTGCAGGTCGTGCAGGTCGTGCGATGCGGGTGTTCAGCAGGTGGTTCCGTGGCTGGTTTTACGCCTGACTTCAACGTGCGGCTATCGCACTTCGCTCGGTATGCGGCTTCAGCACCGCGGTCGACGCGCGATCTCAACGCGAGCGCGGCACCGATGCGGCGTCCAACTCCAATACGAACTCACGCCGCGCACAAGTCCCGCAGTTCGGCGGCGAAACGCTCGACGGTTTCCGGCTGCGTGTCCCACGCGCACATCAGCCGGCAACCGCCCGCGCCGATGAACTCGTAGAACTTCCAGCCGCGCGTGCGCATCGCGCTCGCGGCTTGCGGGGGCAACTGCGCGAAGACCGCGTTCGATTCCGCGGAGAACATGATGCTCACGCCGGGGATTTCCCGCAACCGCGTCTGCA
This sequence comes from Paraburkholderia sp. 22099, assembly GCF_052045835.1. NCBI lineage: Bacteria > Pseudomonadati > Pseudomonadota > Betaproteobacteria > Burkholderiales > Burkholderiaceae > Paraburkholderia > Paraburkholderia sp. 22099. The sequence continues at coordinate 22,163 of NZ_JBQEPU010000020.1, forward strand.
GCAATTGCGCCATTGCGTTCGCATGACGCGCGTTGCGCAGCCATACGTCGTTATCGAGCAGACCGAGCCAGGGCGCGGAGATGAAGCGCATCTTCGAGGCCAGTTGGCCGGCCTGCTTCAGCCGGTAGGCGAAATCGTCGGCGAGCGTCCGGTCGAAAAACACCACCGCTTCACCGACCGGCAAGCCGTTCTTGGTGCCGCCGAAGCACAATACGTCGACGCCCGCGCGCCACGTGATCTCCGACGGATGCACGTCGAGCGCGGCGACCGCGTTCGCAAAACGCGCGCCGTCCATATGCACTTTCAGATGACGCCGTTTGGCGGTCGCCGTGATCGCCCGCACTTCGTCGACGCTGTAGACGGTGCCGACTTCCGTCGATTGGGTCAGCGTGACGACCTTCGGCTTGGGGTAATGGATGTCGGCGCGGCGCGTGACGACCGCTTCGATCGCCTCCGGCGTGAGCTTGCCGCCGACGCCCGGCGCGGTCAGCAGCTTCGAGCCGCCCGAGAAGAATTCCGGGCCGCCGCATTCGTCGGTTTCGATGTGCGCGAGTTCGTGGCAGATCACCGAGTGGTACGACTGACACAGCGACGCGAGCGCCAGCGAATTGGCCGCCGTGCCGTTGAACACGAAGAACACTTCGCAGTCGGTCTGGAACAGTTCGCGCAGACGGTCGCAGACCTGGTTGGTCCAGGAGTCGTCGCCGTAGGCCGGTTCGTGGCCGCTGTGGTTGGCGGCGATCAGCGCCTCGAGCGCTTCGGGACAGATGCCGGCGTAATTGTCGGACGCGAAATGTTGCATGGATGGCGGCGCGTCCGGCGACGGGCGCGCTGAGATGGCGGAAAAGCGGTCATTTTAGAGCGCTGCGGGGTGATTTGTTTTTTTGGCGGTGGGTTGGGTGGCGGTCCGGTGGCGGTTTGACTTGCCGTTGGTCGATGCGTTGGTCGCTGCGGCCGAGGGGGCATGCGTCGACCATCGCGGCGATGGCGCGCGGCCACTTACGGTTTAGGGGCGGCGGTCGGCAGCAGTATCAATCGCGCATTCGGCGATGGTTGCGGCGATGGGCCTTGCGGCGGGTTCGACACGCCATTCGTTGCAGCGGCAAGCGGGCAACCGGCGGTGACAGCGGACAGGTTCGCTACGGACGCGTCGATACGCCCATTAATCGCAATCCGGTGACGGTTACGGCGAACGCCCCTGGCTTGGCACGCCATGCGTTGCAGCGGCAAGCGGCGGTGGTCGCGAACATGTCCGCTACGGTCGCGTCGATACGCCCATTAATCGCAGTTGCAAGCGGCCACCCAGTGACAGTTACGGCGAGCGCCCCTTAGCTCCGCACGCCATGCGTTGCAGCGGCAAGCGGACAACCGGCGGTGGTCGCGAACATGCCCTCTCCGGTCGCCTCGATCCTTCCCTCAACCGCAGTTGCAGGCGGGCATCCGGCCGCGTCCGCGCGACATCCGCGTCACGACGATCAGCCCGGCCGCGCCCAGCAGCAACGCGCCCGCCGCCAGCCACAAGGCGGGCGAAAACGATCCGGTTCGTTCAGCGATCGGCGCGGCGACAAGCGGACCGACGATCTGACCGACGCCGTAGGCCGCCGTCGCGTAGCCCATCAGACCGGCCGCGTCGTCGCCGCGCAGACGCCGCGCCTCGCGCATCGCGAACAGCGTGATCGCGGTGAACGGCAGGCCGATCAGGATGCTGCCGAGCGAAAAGCCGCCCGCCGTCGGCCAGACGATGCCGAGCGCGATGCCCAGGGCCTGTAGCACATAGCAGCCGGCGAGCAGCGTGCGGTTATCCCAATGCACCGGCAGGCGCGCCGCGAGCAGTGCGCCGACCATCAGCGCCGCGCCGAACATCGGCCAGAACAGATCGGGCCACGACGAGCCCGGCAGCGCATGGCGCGCGATCACCGGCAGGAAAGTTGCGGTGATGATGTAGCCGAAGCCGGGGACGCCGTAGAGCAGGATCAGCCAGAAGGCGTCGGCGCGATGCGGGGTTCCGGTCGCCGGGGTTGGGGTCGGCGAGATCCGGTTCGGCGAGGTTGGGTTCGGCGAGGCTGGGTTCGCCGAGGCCGGATTCGCCGAAGTCGGATTCGCCGAGGCCCGGTTCGCCGAGGCCCGGTTCGCCGACGCCGGGTTCGCCGCAGTCGGGTTCGCTGAGGCCGGATCCGCCGGCGTCGGATTCGCCAGAGCGGGATTCGCCACGCTTGAGCCCACAACGTATTGGCTCGTGGCGTGTCGGTCTGCAACACGCTGGTTTGCATCGGTTGCGCCGGCGGAAGCGGCCGCGCGCGCATTCGCACTGCCCGTACTGCTCCCACTGCGCGCCGACGAGCCCGCCGCCGCCCCGAAAACTGGCCAAACCACGATCGACAGCACCGCCGCGATCAGCCCAAAGCCGATCCACCCGGCCGTGGCGCCGTAGCCGCCGGCGGCGCTGACCAGCAAACCCGTCCCGGCAATCCCGAAGCCCGGCCCCGTATAGATCACCCCGCCCCAGCCATGCGCGCCCAGTTCGGCGAGCCGCCGCAAGCCCCACTGCGAGGCGAAAACGAAACTCCACGCGCTGACCGCACCGGCGACGAAGCGTACCGCCGCCCACACCCAGAACTGATTCGTGACGCCCATTGCCAGGGTCAGCAGGGCGGTAGCGACGAGCCCCGCACGCACCATGCGCGCCGGTTCGACCCGCAGCGCCGCGCAGGTCACCGCGCCGACAAAATAGCCCGCGTAGTTGAACGACGCGAGCCAGCCGCCGTGCTGGATATCGATCTGCGGCTGACCCGACGCGCCGCCGTGGAGCATCAGCGGCAACAGCGGCGTGAAGGCAAAGCGCCCGATACCGAGGACCACGGCCAGCGTCACCATGCAGGCGAGCGCCGCGCGCCGGGCGGCGTCCCGTTCGGACGAAACGTGCTGCGTGGGGGAAGCGAGATCGTTCATGAGCAGGCGAAAAATGATATCGGACCCGGCGGTCACCGGTCTCAAAGCATATTAGCTTGACCTTTGGATCATGAAAAATGAATAATTTGGATGCCAACCATCGCTAGGAGAGAATCGTGGATCTGGCCGCCTTGACCATCTTTCGCGCCGTCGTGCGAGAAAACGGCGTGACGCGCGCCGCCGCCAAACTCAATCGCGTGCAATCGAACGTCACCACGCGCATCAAGCAGCTCGAGCAGCAACTGGGCACCGACCTGTTCATCCGCGACGGCCGCCGTCTCGTGCTGACGCCCGCCGGCGAGACGCTGCTGCCCTACGCGGAACGTCTGCTCGCGCTCGCTGACGAGGCGCGTCATGCGGTTCGCGAGGACCGTCCGAGCGGACGCTTGCGGTTGGGCACGATGGAAAGCGTCGCGGCAACGCGTCTGCCGGCCTTGCTCGCGCGCTATCACCAGCAGTGGCCGGCTGTCGCGCTGGAACTCGAGACCGGCACGACCGGCAAGCTGATCGAACGGGTGCGCGAGTTCGAGGTGGATGCGGCTTTGGTGGCCACACCGCCGGATCCGGCCTTGCTCGGTGAAATATTCGAGACGGTGTCGGTGTTCAGGGAAGAACTGGTGATGCTGACGCCGCGCGGGCATCGGCCGATTCACGAGGTGCGGGACATTGCGCTATCGACGCTGATCGCGTTCGAGCGCGGGTGCGCTTACCGGAGCTACATCGAGAATTGGTATCTGGAACATGGCGTGAGGCCGGCTCGCGTGCTGGAGCTGGGTTCGTATCACGCAATCGTGGCATGCGTGGCCGCGGGCGCGGGGGTGGCCGTGGCGCCACGGTCAGTGCTGAATTTGCAGACCGATGCCAGCAATATCGCGGTTCATGCGCTACCGGATATCGGCGTGATCGAGACGCTTCTCGTGTGGCGGCGCGGGCATTTTTCGCCGGCGCTCAATGCGTTGAAGCAGACGCTGCTGGCTCGCGACGATGCGGTGGAATCGCCCGCGGTTACAGCGGTTACAGCGGTTGATGCCGGCTGATCGCAGACCACGCGGGACGCTAAAACCGCAGCGCCCGCGTGGCACACATCAACCTCGACTCAAAGCTGGGCCTCGACCCAGCCCTTGACGCCGGCAAGCGCCGCCGGCAGATTCGCCGGCTCGGTGCCGCCCGCCTGGGCCATGTCCGGCCGGCCACCGCCCTTGCCGCCGACCTGCTGCGCGACGAAGTTGACCAGCTCGCCGGCCTTGACCCGCTTGCTCGCATCGGCCGTCACACCGGCAATCAGGCTCACCTTGCCGCCCTCGACCGAGGCCAGCACGATGGCCGCGCTCTTGAGCTTGTCCTTCAGCTTGTCGACCGTCTCGCGCAGCGTCTTCACGTCCGCGCCGTCGAGCGTTGCCGCCAGCACATGCACGCCGGCCACTTCGATCGCCTGACCGGCCAGTTCGTCGCCCTGGCTCGACGCCATCTTCGACTTCAGCGCGCTCAGTTCCTTCTCGAGCGATTTCACCTGGTCCTGCACCTGCACGATCCGCTGCGTCAGTTCCGACGGCTGCGCCTTCAGCGCGGCTGCTGCCGCGTTGATCTTCGCATCGAGGTCCTGCACGAAGCGCACGGCGTTGTCGCCCGTGATCGCCTCCACGCGACGAATGCCCGCCGCCACGCCGCCTTCCATCACGATCTTGAAGAAGCCGATGTCGCCGGTGCGATGCACGTGCGTGCCGCCGCACAACTCACGCGAGAAACCCAGATCGAGCACGCGCACTTCATCGCCGTACTTTTCGCCGAACAGCGCCATCGCGCCGCCCTTCACCGCTTCGTCGAACGGCATGACGCGCACGATGCCCGGCGCGTTCGCGAGCACTTCGGCGTTGACGATTTCCTCGACGCGGCGGATCTGTTCGTCCGTCATCGGCGCGTTATGCGCGAAGTCGAAACGGGTCTTGTCGGGATCGACCAGCGAGCCCTTCTGCTGCACGTGCGAGCCGAGCACTTCGCGCAGCGCCTTGTGCATCAGGTGGGTCGCCGAGTGATTGCGGGCCGTGCGGGCACGGCGCACCGCGTCGATTTCCGCCTTCACGACGTCGCCGACCTTCAGCGTGCCCTGCTCCAGCGTGCCGTGATGACCGACCACGTCGGCCTGCACCTTCAGCGTGTCGGCGACGGCAAAGCGCACGCTCGCGTTGGCGAGCAAACCCTGGTCGCCGACCTGGCCGCCCGATTCGGCATAGAACGGCGTGTGGTCTAGCACGACGACCGCTTGCTGGCCGTGGCTCACTTCCCGCACCGACGCGCCGTCCACGTACAGCGCGATCACCTTCGCGTCGTCGAAGACAATTTCCTCGTAGCCGTGGAACGTGGTCTTCGCGCCCGAGTATTCGAGGCCCTGCGCCATCTTGAACTTGCCCGCCGCGCGAGCCTGTTCGCGCTGGCGCGCCATGGCTTCGTCGAACGCGGCTTCGTCCACCGTGACTTCGCGCTCGCGGCACACGTCCGCCGTCAGATCGAGCGGGAAGCCGTAGGTGTCGTGCAGCTTGAATGCGAGTTCGCCGTCGAGCGTCTTGCCGCCCTTCGCTTCGAGATCGGCCAGCGCGCTTTCGAGAATCGACATGCCGTGCTCGATGGTCTCGAAGAAGCGCTCTTCTTCCTGGCGCAGCACGTCGGTCACGCGTTGTTCGGCTTGCTTCAGTTCAGGATAGGCGCCGCCCATTTGCGCGACGAGGTCGGCCACCATGCGATGAAAGAACGAACCCTTCTTGCCCAGCTTGTAGCCATGCCGGATCGCGCGGCGCACGATCCGGCGCAGCACGTAGCCGCGGCCCTCGTTGCCCGGAATCACGCCGTCGACGATCAGGAACGAGCACGCGCGAATGTGATCGGCGATCACCTTCAGCGAGTTGTTCGTGAGGTCGCTCACGCCGGTTTCGCGCGCGGCGGCCTGGATGAGCGCCTGGAACAGGTCGATCTCATAGTTGCTGTGCACGTGCTGCAGCACCGCGGCGATACGCTCCAGGCCCATGCCGGTGTCGACGCACTGCTTGGGCAGCGGCGTCATGTTGCCCTGGGCGTCGCGGTTGAACTGCATGAACACGAGATTCCAGATCTCGATGTAGCGGTCGCCGTCTTCCTCAGGCGATCCCGGCGGGCCGCCCCACACCTCGGGACCGTGGTCGTAGAAGATTTCCGAGCATGGGCCGCACGGCCCGGTGTCGGCCATCTGCCAGAAGTTGTCCGACGCGTAGCGCGCGCCCTTGTTGTCGCCGATGCGGATGATGCGCTCGACCGGCACGCCCACTTCCTTCGCCCAGATGTCGTGCGCCTCGTCGTCTTCCTGATAGACCGTCACCCACAGCTTGTCTTTCGGCAACTGATAAACGCCCGTCAGCAATTCCCACGCGTAGTGGATCGCGTCGCGCTTGAAATAGTCGCCGAACGAGAAGTTGCCCAGCATTTCGAAGAACGTGTGGTGACGCGCGGTGTAGCCGACGTTTTCCAGATCGTTGTGCTTGCCGCCGGCGCGCACGCTGCGCTGCGCGGTCGTGGCACGCGAGTACGGACGCGACTCCGCGCCGAGGAACACATCTTTGAACTGCACCATTCCCGAATTGGTGAAGAGCAGCGTGGGGTCGTTGCCGGGCACAAGGCTCGACGAGCGAACGATCGTATGGCCCTTCGATTCGAAGAACTTGAGGAATTTCTCGCGGATTTCGGCGGCTTTCATAGCGTGCGGGGGACGGGTTTGCCAGTTCCCTGGCTGTTACCGGCGGCATCGTAGGATGCGCCAACTGTTTGTTTCTTAATCGGCCGATTATACGGGATCGGCGCGCCTGCGCGGCAGCGCGCCGTGCGGGTTGGCCGTTCGGCCAGGATTCGTCGAGCCGGATCGGACATCGCCGGCGCGTCGTTCGTCCTATGACGTTCGGCCGACTCCACCCGCGTGCCGGAATCGCTTAAGATCGCCTCACATCCGCGGCGCGAGATGCGCCGCCTCGGCTACCAGGAGACAACGACGAATATGGGCGCTCTCAGTCACATCCGCGTGCTGGATCTCACACGCGTGCTCGCCGGACCGTGGTGCGCGCAGACCCTCGCCGATTTCGGCGCCGACGTCATCAAGATCGAGCGCCCGCGGGTCGGCGACGACACGCGCCACTGGGGGCCGCCATACCTCAAAACGCCGGACGGCGCGGATACCCGCGAGGCCGCGTACTACCTCGCCGCGAACCGCAACAAGCGCTCGGTCACCGTGGACATCGCATCGCCCGAAGGCCAGCGGATCATTCGCGAACTGGCCGCGCAAAGCGACGTGGTGCTGGAGAACTACAAGGTCGGCCAGTTGAAGAAATACGGCCTCGATTACGCGTCGCTCAAGGAAGTGAAGCCCGATCTGGTCTATTGCTCGGTGACCGGCTTCGGGCAGACCGGGCCGTATGCGCAGCGAGCGGGCTACGACTTCATCGTGCAGGGCATCGGCGGTTTCATGAGCATTACCGGCGAACGCGACGGCCAGCCGGGCGGCGGTCCGCAAAAGGCCGGCGTGGCGATCGCCGACCTGATGACCGGCATGTATTCGACCATCGCCGTGCTCACCGCGCTCACGCATCGCGACCGCACGGGCGAAGGCCAGTACATCGACATGGCGCTGCTCGACGTGCAGGTGGCGATGCTCGCGAACATGAATTCGAATTACCTCGCCAGCGGCCAGCCGCCAGTGCGGTGGGGCAATGCGCACCCGAACATCGTGCCCTACCAGACCTTCCAGACGAGCGACGGCTGGATCATCGTCGCGGTCGGCAACGACGGGCAGTTCCGCAAATTCGTCGAGGCGGGCGGCCGCGCGGAACTGGCCGACGACGAGCGTTTCGCCACCAACCCGGCCCGCGTACGCCATCGCGAAGTTCTCGTGCCGATTCTGGCGGAAATGGTTCGACTGCAGGGCAAACAGCAGTGGATCGCGGCGCTGGAGGCGGCGGGCGTACCGTGTGGGCCGATCAACGATCTGGGCGAGGTGTTCGAGAACGAGCAGGTGGTGGCGCGCGGCATGCAGGTGGATCTGCCGCATCCGTCGGGCGGCACGGTCAAGCTGGTGCGCAACCCGATCAATATGACGGGCACGCCGCCCGAGGCGTTGACGCATCCGCCCACGCTCGGCGAGCACACCGAGAGCATTTTGCGCGACGTACTCGGTTACGACGAGGCAAGGATCGCGGCGCTGCGGGCGCAGTCGGTGATTTGAGCTTGCCGGCGCGGCGCGGGCACAAACGTCGGGCTCAACCTCGCTCGCCGAATGAGGCCAGCCAGCGCCGCCCTTCTTCCCAATCGCCGAGCCCGCTATCGGCGTTGATGTGGCCGCGCGGACCGAGGTCGATCCAGCGGCTGCCCCAAGCGTTCGCACAGGTCTGAGAGAACGGCACGCCGCCATACGGATCGTCGCTGCTCGCCACGACGATGCTCGCGAACGGCAAGCGCGTGAGCGGCACCGGCGCAAAGCCGCTCGCGTCCTCTGGAAAATGGGCCTCGGACGGATCGGGCACCGCCACCAGCAACGCGCCCGCCACCTTCGCAAGCTGCTTCGCGCTCGCATATCGCGCCGCCCAGAAAGCGGTCGTCAGGCAGCCCAGGCTATGCGCGGCCAACACCACCGGCGCGCGCGCCGCGGCTACGGCGGCGTCGAGCGTGCGGCACCAGGCATCGCGCACCGGATGATCCCAGTCGGGCATTGGCACCCGCAGGCACGAGGCATCGAGGGCTTCCCAGCGCGTTTGCCAGTGACCGGCGCCGGAGTTTTGATAACCGGGCAGGACCAGTGTGGTCATGTTTTGTTGTGTGGTTGCGTGTTGTGTCATTGCGTTCCCCGCCGCCGTTTGCGACGATCTTCGTTGCCATTCTTTCTGGCCGTTGGCTTTGCAGTTCGTTTCGCTCGCGCGGCCGGCGCCCGCTTCAACGGATCACGCGAGCCACACCCGCGCCGCGCGGATCCGCCGCCGGCTCGGGCAGCGTGCCGTCGATGCGAATCATCTGCACGTCGCCGTTGAACGACTGCCCTTCCAGCGCGTAGCCCATGCCTTGCAGTTGCTCGGCCAGCTCGCCCGTAATCGGGTGATACGGCTCGAAGTAGATCGTCTTCGGTGGCAGCAACTGATGATGGAACCGCAGCGCGGCGAGCGCATCGGTGGGCGTCATGTTGAAGTCGTAGAGATCGGTCATCACCTGGAAAATCGACGTCAGGATACGCGAGCCGCCCGGCGTGCCGATCACGAGCGACACCTTGTCGTCCTTCAACAGAATCGTCGGCGTCATCGACGAGAGCGGTCGGCGTCCCGGCGCAATGGTGTTGGTGTCGAGGCTGTTCACGCCAGGCTGACTTGCTCCCGCAGCGCTCGCGCCGCTCGGCTTCGTGACGAAGTCGTCCATGGCGTCGTTCAGCAGAAAGCCGCCGCCGTCCACCACCACCCCCGAGCCGAATGGCCCGTTCAGCGTGTAGGTGTTCGAGACGGCATTGCCCCACTTGTCGACCACCGAGAAATGCGTGGTTTGCGCCTTTTCCGGCATCGCGTCGCCGAGGCCGGGCTTCACCGGCGCCGCGCCCGGCACTTCGTCGGGCTTGACCTCGTCGGCGCGTTGCGCGAGGTAGGCGTCGTCGAGCAGTTTGTCGACCGGCACCTTGAACGAATCCGGATCGCCCATGTATTGCTGCCGATCGGCGAACACGCGGTCCTCGATCTGCGCGATCAAATGGATGTACGGCGCGGAGTTCAACTCGACACCGTCGAACGCCTGCTTCAGTGCGGCCTTCATTTTCAGCATCTGGATCAGGCCCACGCCGCCCGAGCTCGGCGGCGGCGCCGTGACCACCCGGTAGCCGTTCCAGTCGGCGGTGAGCGGCTGGCGCCACACGGCCTTGTATTGAATCAGGTCCTGTTTGGTGACGAGACCGTGGCCGTACATTTGCTGGGCGATCAGTTCGGCGGTGCGGCCTTCGTAAAACTCACGGCCGCCGTCGTCGGCGATACGCGCCAGGGTTTGCGCGAGTTCCGGCTGGCGGTACGTCACGCCCGCCTTGAGATTCGAGAAGTAGGCGTCGAAGTTGGTCTTGCCCGCGAAGGTCTTCACCACGGCGTCGCGGCGCTGCTGCAGCCAGGGCTCGGCCTGGAAGCCGTCGGTGGCATAACGGAGCGCGGGCGCCAGCACCTGCTTCCACTTCAGCTTGCCGAAACGGCGCTGCGCCTGCCACATGCCGTCGACCGTACCCGGCACGGCCACCGCGCGATGGCCGACGGCGCTCATGCCCGGCACCGGGTTGCCCTTGTCGTCGAGATACATCTCGCGGGTCGCCTGTTGCGGCGCGCGCTCGCGGTAGTCCAGAAAGTACGGCTTGCCGTCCATGAACACGGTCATGAATCCGCCGCCGCCGAGGTTCCCCGCGTCCGGCGCGGTCACCGCGAGCGTGAACGCGATCGCCACGGCGGCGTCCACCGCGTTGCCCCCGGCGGCGAAGATCTGCTGCGCGGCGTCCGCGCTGTAGCGATCGGGCACGGCGACCGCCGACGCGTCGAGCGCGGCCTTCGGCGGCGGCGTTTTCGCGAGCGCCGGGGCCGGCGTGACGACGCTGCCGGCGAACGCGACGACCACGGCCGAAACCATGACGAGGCGGGCGAAGGAAACAGAAGCGAAAGGCGCGCGAGGCGCGTCGTGCGTCGGGACTGACATCCGAGAAACTCCGGAAACGAAGGGCGCCACGGGGCGCGAGCAGACAGGATTCGGGCGCGGTGGCAAATGGGCGGTGCGTCTTGCAAGGGCGGCTGCCGTGCTTCTCGCGCGGTGCGGCTTGTGCGGAAATTCAAAGGCGGCGGCGCTTCCCGCGCGGCTCGCATCCCGAACGGCGCGCCTCCGCGCCGCTCGCATCCTAAGTCGGCGGCGCGCGCGTCGACAAAACGTTTTACCTCCTGTTACAGCGCCCGGCCCCGCCCTTGAATTTCCGCGCAAACCGCCCGAACATGGGCCGCGCGCCGCACTCGCCTGCCGCCAAGGGCCTCGTCAGGTAGAATTAACGGATAAGTGGGCGCATTGCGCACCCCCGACAGACTTTCACCTTCTCGCATGAATACCGAACGCAACGACGCGCCAGCGGCATCCAATTTCATCCGCAACATCATCGACGACGACAACCGCAGCGGCAAGTGGGGCCAGCGCGTCGAAACGCGCTTTCCGCCCGAGCCGAACGGCTATCTGCACATCGGTCACGCCAAGAGCATCTGCCTGAATTTCGGCGTGGCGCGCAGCTACGGCGGCGTGTGCCATCTGCGTTTCGACGACACGAACCCGGAAAAGGAAAGCGTCGAATACGTCGACTCGATCATCGACGCCGTGCGCTGGCTCGGCTTCGAATGGGAAAAGGACGGCAAATCGCAGCTCTACTACGCGAGCGACTACTACGACAAGCTCTACGAATTCGCCGAACTGCTGATCGAGCGCGGCAAGGCGTATGTGGACAGCCAGTCGGCGGAAGAAATGCGCGCGAACCGCGGTTCGGCAACCGAGGCCGGCACGCCGTCGCGCTTTCGCGACCGTTCGGTGCAGGACAACCTCGACCTGTTCCGCCGCATGAAGGCCGGCGAGTTCAAGGAAGGCGAGCACGTGCTGCGCGCGAAGATCGACATGGCCTCGCCGAACTTCAACATGCGCGACCCCGTGATCTACCGGATCCGCTTCGCGCATCACTACCGCACCGGCGACAAGTGGTGCGTGTACCCGATGTACGACTACACGCACTGCATCTCGGACGCGCTGGAAAACATCACGCATTCGCTGTGCACGCTCGAGTTCGAGGACCATCGTCCGCTGTACGACTGGATCCTGAACGAGCTTGCCGACGCCGGCATCTTCACGCGTCCGCTGCCGCAGCAAATCGAATTTTCGCGCCTGAATCTGACCTACGCGATCACCAGCAAGCGCAAGCTGCTGCAACTGGTGAACGAAGGCCATGTCGACGGCTGGGACGATCCGCGCATGCCGACCATCGTCGGCGTGCGCCGGCGCGGCTTCACGCCGGAGTCGATCCAGTTGTTCTGCGAGCGCATCGGCGTCACCAAGGTCGATTCATGGATCGACATGAGCGTGTTCGAAGGCGCGCTGCGTGACGATCTCGACGAAAAAGCGCCGCGCATCGCGGCCGTGCTCGATCCGGTCAAGCTGATCATCAATAACTTCCCGATGGGTCTCACCGAGCCGTGCAGCGCGCCGGTCCATCCGCATCATCCGGAACAGGGCATTCGCGAGTTCCCGATCTCACGCGAGCTGTGGATCGAGCGCGACGACTACACGGAAACGCCGCCGAAGGGCTACTTCCGCCTCTTCCCCGGCAACAAGGTGCGCCTGCGTTACGGCTACGTGATCGAATGCACGGGCGCCGACAAGGACGAGAACGGCAACGTCGTCGCGGTCCACTGCAACTACTTCCCGGACAGCAAATCGGGCACCGAAGGCGCGAACAACTACAAGGTGAAGGGCAACATTCACTGGGTCAGCGCGGCCGCCGCGTACCCGGCCGAAGTACGCATCTACGACCGTCTGTTCAAGGAGCCGCAACCGGACGCCGGCGGCCGCGACTTCCTCGAAGCGCTGAATCCCGATTCCAAACGCGTGGTCAACGCGTACCTCGAGCAGGGCGCACACCACGCGCTGCCCGAGCAGCGCTATCAGTTCGAACGCCACGGCTACTTCGTCGCCGACCGTGTCGATTCGAAGCCGGGCAAACCCGTATTCAATCGCATCGTGAGCTTGCGCGACAGTTGGGGCAAGCCGGCGTAAGCTGAAGCGGATGCCGCTCGCGGCATGACCAGCGCTGATCGACGGCGTGCATTCCGCTCACGGGGTGCACGCCGTTTCGTTACCAGTGTTCTATCGACAAACGCGGCGCAGCCATGTTCACGCGCCGGCCCGGAGATCCGATGAAAGTTGCAGCCCGCCGCGAAGCGACTCCAGGGAACACGGCAAGCGGACCGCATCGTCATGCGGGCGCCGTTGCCGCCGCGCACCTCGCGCGCTCATCCCGTGCCGCACGTTTCGCGCATCGCGCGCGCCGCGCGCTCGTGGCGTTGGCGACATTGGGCGCGGCGTCGCTCGCCTGCGCCGCCAACACCGAAGAGCTCACCGGAACGCTGAAAAAGATCCACGACGACGGCGTCGTCACACTCGGCGTGCGTGAAGCATCGATTCCCTTCTCGTACTTCGACGGCAAGCAGACAGTCGGCTATTCGCAAACCATCGCATTGCAGATCGTCGACGAGATCAGAAAGACGCTCGGCATGCCGCAACTGCAAGTGCATGAAGTCACCGTGACCTCGTCGAACCGCACGCCGATGCTGCTGAACAACCAGATCGATCTGGAATGCGGCTCGACCACGCATACGGTGGAACGCGAAAACGCGGTCGCTTTTTCCAACAGTTTTTTCCAGTACGCGGTGCGCATGATCGTGCGCAAGAGCAGCGGCATCAGCGATTTTACGGACCTGGCCGGCAAGACGGTCGTGACCACCGCGAGCACCTCCGACGAACGCCTGCTGCGCCGTCTCAACGCAGACAGGCATCTGAACCTGCGCATTACCGCAGCGCGCGATCACGCGGAAGCATTCGCGGCGCTCAAGGAAGAGCGGGCGGTGGCGTTCGTGATGGACGAGCCGATCGTCTACGGTTTCAAATCGACCGACCCGCGTCCCGGCGACTTCGTGGTGACCGGCACGCCGCTCGGCTACGAGGTTTACGCGTGCATGTTTCGCAAGGGGGACGAGCCGCTCCGCAAGCTCGTGAACGGCGTGATCGCGCGCGGACAAATTTCCGGCGACGCGGAACGGTTGTACAAACAATGGTTCACGCAGCCAATTCCGCCGCACGGCATCAACCTGAATTTCCCGCTGTCGGAGCAGAACCGCGCGCTGTTCGCTCATCCGAACGATCGCGCGCTGGACTGAGGCCGGCTGGCGTCCGGCTGCGATCGACACCGATTGAACTTGCGACTGCCGGCGCGCCGGGGTTGCGCGCCGTCGCGGCCTATAACGACCGATGCAGTTCCGCCAGCGATAGCGTGGTCTGAAAGAGCCGCGTGAGACTGCGGCTCGCATATTTCTCGACTTCGTGCGGCGCGACCCAGCGGTATGAATCCATCTCGGGAATCAGCGTGCCGTCGGAGCGGCGCGGAAACATCGACGTGCAGGTGCATGAACTCAGATCGAGTTCGCATGCCTCGGCGCGTGCCGCGAACAGATGCAGATCCTTGTCGCGCCGGTAGACGAACAGGCCGAGGTCTTTCAGACGCCCGGCCTCGATCGCGATGCCGGTCTCCTCGACCATCTCGCGCAGCGCCGTGACGTGCGGCGCCTCGCCCTCCTCGCCATGTCCTTTCGGAATGTCCCAGTGCGACGTTTCGGTGGCGTGCGCAAGCAGCACTCGCCCGTCCGGATCGAGCAGCACGATGCCGCAGGAGACGACCCGCGCGGCCATCATCGGCGCACCGCGCCGGCCGGATGACCCGCGCCGGGACGCACCCGCGGCAAGCCGACGCGCGTTGTCATGCCGGCTCGCATGCTCAGTGCTTTTTCTGCAACTGCCAGTTGCCGCTGCCCTGCTTGCAGAATTGCGGGCGCAGGTTCATGGATTGCCCCTTCGCATTCAGCACGACGCCGACGTCGCGGCAGGTGCGCTCACCCATCTTCGCCGTGTTCCCGGCGGTGATGGTGGCGTCGATCTTCACGCTATTGCCGGTGCCTTCGTTGAGCCAGTTCGCGCTTTCGCCGTCCTGCTTGTCGTTCAGCACGGCGAAGACGGCCTTCTTGATCGAATCGACGTCGCGTTGCTTCATGTAGCTGACCGGCGTGTCGTTCAGAAAACCGAGATTCGCCGCTTGCGCGCCTACTGCGGTGGCAATCAACAGGGCGCCGGCGGTCAGATGAAGCAGGACGCGAGTTCGCATCGACATGAAGAATTCTCCTCGAGAAGTGTTTGGGGCGGTCTCGAACGCGCTTGTCGCGGCTCGTGATTGGACCCCAAAAGCATAGCATGCCGACCTCGATGCGCCGCCGAAGCAGTGACCATGCCGCGGCGAAATTCGCCGCATTCACCGACGCCCCGATCCACGCGCCGCCGTGGCACACGAACGATCAGGCATGGCAAGCGCTCCGTGTTTTCGGACCCGTCAAGTATGTTTTTATCGGGCGTGTTCCTAAGATCGCTCTATTGCGCACAGCGCGCCAGCGAGCCTTATTCAACACCTCAGATGAACGTCTATCTCACCCTCGAAACGCTCGCCGTCGCGCTTGCGCTGCTTTGTGTGGCGCTCATGCCGGCCTCCATCCGCATCGATACCGGTCTCGCGCGACGCATCGTGCCACTGGACAGAGTGCCCGGCATGCGCTGGCCCGCTCTGCTGACCCGCGCCGGGCTCGTGTGCCTCCTCGCATCCTTCGTCCTGCTGCTCGTCGCCTGCTATTACATTCTGGCCGGCACCGGCTGATAACCGCGGCCTGGCGGCCGCTGTCCTCTTTCATCGGTTCAGTTCGCGGCGACTGCCTTGGTCTTTTCGGCGACCACCTTGCCGCCCGCTTCATATCCATCCGTGAGCGTATTCAGAAACGCCACCACGTCCTTGATTTCCGCCTCGTCGAGCGCCGGCTTGTCGCCCGGCTTGCGGTCGAACGGCGGCTCGGTATTCAGGTTGTCCCAGTAGCGCCGCGGCAAATCGTCGAACTTCCGCACACGGCCGTTGACGACCGGATAGAACTTCTCCGGATGCGTGTCCCGCTCGGCGTAAAAGCGCAGCACCTGTTCCAGCGAATCGTAGATGCCGTTGTGGAAGAAGCGCTTCTTCAACGCGACGTTGCGCAGCGTCGGCGTGCGGAACAGGCCGCAAAACTCGGCGCGGCCCTTCAGATCGGTACGCTCCGGTCCACACGCGCCGAGGTCGTAAAAATGCGGATCGCGATTCACCGGCAACGCGCGATTGCGTGGCACGCCGATCGCGATCAGGCCGAAGTCGCTGAACTGCGGCGGCGCGCCGTCCCGCGTGCGCTGGCTGATGTGGCAGCTCGCGCAATTGCCCTTCGTTTCGTCGTTGAACAGTTGCAGACCGTGAAGTTCGGCCTGAGTCAGTTGCGCCTTGCCCGCCAGAAACGCATCGTACTTGCTGGTGTACGGATAGAAAATCCCGGGTGCCTGTTCGAACGTTTCGAGCGCCTGCAACACGGCTTTGAACGTCGCTTCGTCGCTATCGAAAATGCGCGCGCCGAACGCCGCGCGGAAAGCGTCGGCATACGGCGCGGCTTTCACCGCGGCCGTGACCCTGGCCGGCGTGCTGCCCATTTCGAACGACGACAGCAGCGGAATGCGAGCCTGGTCGGCGCCGCGGTCGACGCGGCCGTCCCATGTCAAACCACCGGTCGGCCCCGCGTCCACGCTTTCGTCGCCTTCGTCGTCCGACTCGTGATAGTGCTCGGCGAACGCGGGCACCGATTGCAGATATTTGAGCGTGGGCGCGGCGCGCATGCCGGTACGGTGCATGTCGCTACCGCCCAGTTGCACGGGCAACGCATTGGCCGGCGAAAACGCATGGTCCGGGCTATGGCACGACGCGCAGGCGAGTTTGCCCGAGCCGGATAACGACGCATCGAAGAAGAGCTGTTTGCCGAGCGCCGTCATTTGCCGCACGGATTCGTAGACTTGCGCGCGGCTTTGACCGGCCTGCTGGCCGGCGACCGGTGTGGCTGAAGCCGCCGTTGGCGCGGCCGCGCGCGATCCGCTGACGGCAGCGCTCGCGCCACTCGCGGCGCTTGCAGCGGCAGCGAGCGTCGCCGCAGCGCCCGCGGCCGGCGCCCCCGCATCGCATGCGGCCAATGTCATCGTCATTCCCCCGAGCATGAACGCCGCCAGCGGCGCTTTCATCGTCGTCGATCCGACGCATCGCCGCGCCCGCGCCACAGCGCTCCGAATCCCCGTCAAGGCAAGCCGCATAGGAATGATGTGAGTTCGCGATATCGAAGTCCGCGAGCGTATTTCATGCATATGTCGCTCACATGACATGCGGCCGACCAAAAGCATCTAGAACCAAGCTGTTCGTAAGGCGAAACACATCGTGCTGTCAACTTTCCTTGCGAAACTTTCCCGGACGGCCATCCATGCAAGGCATCACGCGGCCCGTCCCCAACGCGAGAGAGAACCCACATCTTATGAACAAGAAATTGATCTGCGCGGCGCCCCTGGCGATCGCAGCAGCGTTGAGCCTGTATGCGTGCGGCGGCAATGAGATCACGCAGCCGGACATCACATCGATCAAGACGGTCGTGGTGATTTACGCGGAGAACCGCAGCTTCGACAACCTGTACGGCAACTTCCCCGGCGCGAACGGTCTGCAGAACGTGTCGAGCGCGACGCAGGTGGACCGTGACGGCACGCCGCTCGCGACGCTGCCGCAAGTCTGGAACGGCCTGACGCAAACCGGCGTGACGCCGGTGGTCACGCAGGCGATGACGGCCAATCTGCCGAACAGCCCGTTCGCGATCGACGACCCGAAGGGCTTCAACACGCCGATCACCGCGACCACGCGCGACCTGTATCACCGCTTCTACGAAAACCAGATGCAGATCGACGGCGGCAAGAACGACAAGTTCGCCGCGTGGGCCGATTCGGGCGGCCTCGTGATGGGCCACTACACGCTCGACGCCGACAAGCTGCCGCTGTGGAAGATCGCACAGCAGTACACGCTGGCCGACAACTTCTTCATGGGCGCGTTCGGCGGCTCGTTCCTGAATCACCAGTGGCTGGTGTGCGCATGCACGCCGGTCTATCCGAATGCGGACAAGAGCCCGGCGGCGGCTTCGATTTCCGCGGTGGAAAGCGACGGCGTCACGCTGAAGCTCGCGAGCAACTCGCCCGCCTCGGCGTTGAGCGGGCCGCCGAAATACGTGCTGTCGGGCAACCTGACGCCCGACTTCTACGCGATCAACACGATGCAGCCGCCGTATCAACCGAGCGGCAACAAGGCGGCCGCGGGCGGCGACGCGAACCTCGCCGATCCGGCCGCGGCCACCACGCTGCCGGCGCAAACGCAGCAGCACATCGGCGATCTGCTGAACAACGCCAAGGTATCGTGGGCGTGGTATGGCGGCGCGTGGGGCGCGGCGTTGTCGGCGGCGCAAACCGGCACGTCGAACGTGATCTACGGCGCGAATCTGTCGGCGCCGAACTTCCAGCCGCATCATCAGCCGTTCAATTATTTCGCCGACCTGGCGCCGGGCACCGCGAACCGCGCGCAGCATCTGCTCGACGGCGGCCTCGCCGGCTCGGAGTTCATCAAGGCGATCGATAACGGAACGCTGCCGCAAGTGACGTTCTACAAGCCGCAAGGCAACCTGAACGAGCACCCCGGCTACACGGACGTCGCCTCGGGCGACCAGCACATCGCCGATGTGATCTCGCACCTGCAGAAGAGCCCACAGTGGAACAACATGCTGGTGGTGGTGACATACGATGAAAACGGCGGCTTCTGGGATCACGTCGCGCCGCCGAAGGCCGACCGCTGGGGCCCGAGCACGCGTATTCCGGCGTTGATCATCTCGCCGTACGCGAAGAAGGGCTACGTCGATCACACGCAGTACGACACCACATCGATCCTGCGCTTCATCACGCACCGCTTCTCGCTGCCGACGCTGCCGGGCATCGCCGCGCGCGACGCGGCGCTCGCGAGCAACGGTGGCAAGCCGATGGGCGACCTCACCGCGGCTTTGAACATCCGGCAATGAGTGGCGTAACAGCACGAGGGGTGTGGGGGTTCGCGTCCCCTCCACTCGCGCCGGCGTCGGACGTTCAGCAATGAACGTCCAACGAAAGCGCTCGGCAATCCGGCGTGCGGCCACCGACAGTAAGCAACAGTCGGCCTCGTGACGAGGCTTTGACGGGGTAGCTCCGGCTGCCCTTTTTTGTTTTCGGCGCGCGCACCGGCGACGTCGTCACGCCCGCTCGCCGACGTGCTCGCGTGGCGACACAACGGGGCTTGCAATACAGCGTATGCTTCGACCGAAGGCGCGATCATCGTGTCGTCGCGAGCGGCGGCGGCGCTGAATTCCCGGCAATGCGTCGCAGCTTGGTCCACTCTTCCAGGAGCCCGACAGCATGACTGAAAAAACCATCAAGATCCCCGGCCCCGACCATCCGATCACCGTCGAACCGGCCAACGCGCGCGTCATCGTGACCGTGGCCGGCCGCGTGATCGCGGATACGAACAAAGCGCTGGCGCTGCGTGAAGCGTCGTATCCGGCGGTGTATTACATTCCGCGCGACGATGTCGACATGGCGCTGCTCGAGCGCACCGATCACGCAACTTATTGTCCCTACAAAGGCGATTGCGCTTACTACAGCATTGCGATCGGCGGAGAGCGCGCGGTGAATGCGGTATGGACGTACGAGTCGCCTTATGCGGCCGTGAAGGAGATCGCGCGGCATCTCGCGTTCTATCCCGAGCGGGTCGATTCGATCGACGTGCAGCCGGTAGCTTGAGAGGCAATGCGCGCAAGATTTGAAGTACGGCAGGAGGGACTCGAACCCACCACCCTCGGCTTAGAAGGCCGATGCTCTATCCAGCTGAGCTACTGCCGTAATGAGGAGAGGCGATGCTACGCCAGGCTACGGCGTACAACGTGCATCACCCGCAATGAGAACCCGCGATCGGGAATTGGAATTGTGTGGGATCGCGCCACACACGGTCGTGGCATACCGAAATTCTAACTGACCGGCGCGGAGACTGGAAATCTCGCTCCGCGGGGTCGTCGGCATTCGTCATAGCCACGTCGGAAAACAAACAGGCCCGGCGGGTTGAGCCGGGCCCGGATTATAACCGATCGCTCCTTGCCCGCCAGCACGCGGGCGCGCAACGAGGGCGGACCTCGAACGCGATCAGACCGGTTGCGGATGCAACAGGAACCAGCCGAGAAACACGATCCCCGCGATCACGCAGTACACGCCGAACGAAGCCAGACGTCCGCGACCTTCGAAATAGCGCATCAGGAAACGCACGCTCAGATACGCGGCGATCGCGGTAAGCACGCCGCCCAGCAGGGCGTCCGCCAGTTGACCGGGCGCATGAAAGAGCTTCGGCAATTCGAGCAGGCCCGCCGCGAAAATGATCGGCGTGCCGAGCAGAAACGAGAACTCGGCGGCCTTCTCGGTGGTCAAGCCGGCCGCATTGCCGGCGATCATCGTCAGACCACTGCGCGAAAAACCTGGAATCAGCGCGCCGACCTGAGCCAGCCCGACGAGAAACGCCTGGCGGAACGTCATCTTCTCCGGCGGCTGATGCGCGCGCGAGCGTTGCAGGCGGTCGCCGAACCACAGCAGCACGCCGTTGACGATCAGCGCGATCGCGACGATGCGCAGGTCGTGAAAAATCAGTTCGAGCCGCTTCTCGAGCAGCAGTCCGACGATACCCGCCGGAATCGTGCCGATGATGAGCGCCCACATCATGTGCGCGTCGTCATTGCGGCGGCCGCCGAGCGAGGCGAAGAAGCCGCGCACCAGCGCGCACCAGCGCTCGCGGAAGTACCACAGCAGCGCGAACGCGGTGCCGAGGTGCAACGCGACGAGAAACGGCAGCAACTGCGGCGCGTGCTTGTCGATATGCATGTCGAACAATGCGGGCACCAGCAGCGTATGACCGAGACTGCTCACGGGAAACAGTTCGGTGACGCCTTGCAGCACGCTCAGAAAGATCAGAAACGACAGGTTCACGCGGCGGTCCTTGTAAGGAAAGTGTCGGGGAACAGCGCGCCGCAAGGGAGTGACCGGCGCGTCAAAAGCGCGTCGATTATGCCTGGCTGCAATGTCAGCGCCAAGCGTTTGAGCCTCGATCGGGGAAATATTGATGCGCTGCGTCACAACTGGAAACCGTTGTTACGCGCCGGAAAAAGAAACGGGCCGCCGCGAACGGCGACCCTGTCATCATGAGAAATTCGTGAGCTTCAAGCGACCGGCTTCACGCCAGTGCGCAGTGGCGGGCCGGCAGGCGAAACGAAAGGTGGGATCAGCGCTCGAGCTGGTAGAAAAAGTAGACCGTGCTTGCTGCGAACATGCCGAACAGTGCGACACCCATTGCCATTGCGAGATCCATCACGCCCTCCTGAGCCGGTCTCGCCCGGTGTTCTGATCACCGGGCAGTGAGACGGATTATCTGCAAGGAAGCCCCTTGTGCGACACCCGCAATTTCCCCAGAAGGGTTTCCCCGTAGCACAAAGCGGCGCAAAATCTTCGTCTGACAACGCACATATTCGGCGTTGTCGGGCGTCCGGCACGTTCGTGAGGTATGCGTCGGATGCGTCTGCCAACCTTCACTCAACCTGACCAACCAGCCCATCGACCATGCCCCTTTCCCCGCAACAGGACATTCTCGAAATCGCCCAGGACGCCTCCGTGCTCCGCTTCGCGCCGCAAGCCGGCGGCCGTCTGTTGTCGTGGACGATCGACGGCGAGGCCGTGATTCATTGGCCCGAGCACGCCGACTGGAGTCAGCCCGCGCGGATCCGTGGCGGCAATCCACTGCTGTTTCCGTTTCTCGGCCGCCATCGTGTCGACGGCAAGATCGGCTATTGGCGCGACGCCGCGGGCGCGGTGCGCGAGTTGCCGATGCACGGCTTCGCGCGCGACCTGCCGTTCGACGCCCATGCCGACGTTCATGGCGCCGGCCTGCGCATGGTGCTGACCGACAACGCCGCGACGCGCGTCTTCTATCCGTTCGGCTTCCGGTTCGAGGCGGTCTACACCCTGATCGACGCAGCCACGCTCGAAGTCACGCTGCGCACCGCCAACACCGGCGACGCGCGGCTGCCCTACTACGCCGGCCATCACTTCTACTTCACGCTGCCGCACGCGCAGCGCGGCGAGACCTCGCTGGAACTGCCGCGCACCGAACGCCGCCATCAGCAGGACGACGGTTCGATCAGCGCCGCCGAGCCGGGCGAAGCGCGCTACACGCTCGACGAGGCGCGCATTCATGACCGGTTCCATTGCCTCGTCGGCGAACCGGATCAACCGGTGCGGCTCATCGCGCCTAGGCTCAACCGGCTCGTCACCATCGATCTGCAGCGGCCGGACTCGGTGCCCTGGTACGCCGTCACCACGTGGACCGAAGCCGCTGATTCCGACTTCTACTGCGTCGAGCCGTGGCTGGGACTGCCGGACGCGATCCACAACGGCATGGGTTTGCGCTGGCTCGAACCGGGACAAACCGAGGCGGCCACGCTGCGTATCAACGTCGGCAAGCTGCGCTGATGGCGGCTTTCACGTCGAGCGACGCGCGGTGGATGGGGCCGCGTTGCGCCGCGTTTCATGCCGCGCGTGGTCTTGTCGCTGCCCGTTTTTCGCGTGTTGCAACGCAAAACCGTTAGAATCGGACGCTTTGCATCCACCTGCCGCGTGATCGGGATCGGCGCGCGGCAGCGCTTTGCGAGGTCCAATGCGGGGAACAACAAGAATGATCAAACGGCTCGCCTGCGCGTCGTTGGTGGCGCTGCTCGTCGCGTGCGGGTCGGCGCCGGTGGCGCCAGGCTTCTATCGGGTCGAACGGGGCGATACGCTGTCGAAAATCGCGCGCAGCAACCGGCAATCGGTGCAAAGCATCGTGCGCTGGAACAATCTGACCAACCCGGACAGCATCGAGGTCGGCCAGGTGCTGCGCGTCGTGCCGCCAGGCGGAGCATCGACGAGCGGCGCGACACGCAGTAACGGCGGCGCGAGCGCTTCGGCGTCGCCGCGCCCGGCGCCGGCCTCGGAGGACAGCGCGCCGTCGTCCGCGCCGGCTTCCGCGATTTCGCTGATCTGGCCGGCCGACGGCACCGTGATCCGGCGCTTCGACGGCGCCAATTCCAAGGGCATCGATATTTCGGCGGCCGCGGGCACACCGGTGGTCGCCGCGGCGGCCGGCACGGTCGTGTATGCGGGCAACGGTTTGCGCGGTTACGGCAATCTGCTGATCCTCAAACACAATGCCGAGTACCTGACCGCTTATGCGCACAACCGCGTGCTGCTGGTGAAGGAAGGCCAATCGGTCGCGCGCGGCGAAAAGATCGCCGAGGTGGGCAACACCGATACCGATCGTGTCATGCTGCACTTCGAGTTGCGCTATCAGGGCCGCTCGATCGATCCGTCGAAGGCACTGCCGCCCAGATAGGTCTGAAGCGCTGGCACGCGCCCTGCGTCCGCGGTCGAGGGAACCTCGCGTGCTACGCTCTTTCCGACACGCGACGTGGCCGTGCGCCACGTCTTTCCCGTCATCTGTGAGGAATCTGTCATGAAGAGCGCATTTGCGTCCGTCGCGACCGCGGCGGCGATCGGTCTTGGCCTGCTGACGCTCGGCGGCCTCGGCGGCTGCTCCAGCACCACCACCATGACGTACCTGCCTAGCGGCGAAACCGGCTTTGCAATCAACTGCAGCGGCAGCGACGCCAGTTCCAGTTGGGGCGAGTGCTACAAGCGCGCCGGCGAAGTCTGCGGCAATTACGGCTACGACGTCGTTTCAAAAGACGTCGACAGCGGCGGCACTTCCGGCGGCTCGGTCGGCGGGATTTTCGGCGCGAATGTGAAGAACCGGTCGATGGTGATTCGCTGCAAACAATGACGGCCCGGCCCGCAACAAGCGGCACCGCTGGCACTGGCAGCAGACTCGCCAGAACCGGCAGGCATTAGCGCCTCCGCCGCCTTCGCGAGCGCGGGCGGAGGCCGCAGCGAAATCCAACCGCACGCGCGACGACGCCCTTGGAGAGGCGCCAAAAAAAATCAAGCACATCGTGAGCGACAAAAAGGGATGTCACTTTCACGATCGACGGCGTGTGAATCGGAGCAAAAAAAAGCCCGGCACGAGGCCGGGCTAACGGGGGTTCGGCGCATATCGGCAAAGGACCGGTTCACCATGCGCCAGAACGAAATCTAACAACTCGCTTTTACAAGCGCAATATATTAATTTCTCATGCAATGTGATGCGGCGTACGGATTCCGCATTATGTGAACCAGAAACGTCGGCAATAACCACGCTCAATCCACGCACCATTTCGTCAGGCAAAGCGATTAATCGCGCCGAAGAAAATCCGTGCATCGCCCGACAGACGGGGCACCCAGGCTTATACCCAAAGCGCGTTCAAAAACCCTGAAGAAAGACTAAAAAACCGATTTTGGCGAGGCGCACCCGGCATAATCGTGGCGCATTTCGCGCCGCTCAGACTTGGTGCGCAAACACACCAACGCGGGCATTTAATCCGCGTTGATCCGTACGAATAAATCGAGGGAATTTCGTCACGGGAAAAATTCGCGAATGGCGAAATAATTAAAATCTGGCAATAACATACAAATTGCGAAGTTTTAAAATCAAACCATTATTCATTCTACCAATGGAATGATATGCGCGTCGCCCGTCGATTCGAACCGGCCATTGGTCTCGCCCGGCCGGCTAAAACTCCGGCTCACATGACTCGCAAACCGAGCTCGGTGACGAGCACCGCAGCTTGATGATGCGAAATCGTCGCGCCCTTGAAGAGCGCCGCATCGACAAGCCGCACGCCGCTCAAATCGGCTTCGCGCAAATCGGCGCCGTCGAAGCGTGCGCCCTTCAGATGCGCGTCCTTCAGGCTGCCGCCCTCGAAGATCGCCTCACGGAAATCGACGCCGGCGAGATCGGCATCCGAGAAATCGAGTTGCTGGAGCGTGGCCTTGCGAAACGACAGGCCGCGCAAATGCGCGCCCACCAGCAAGCTCTCGACGAAGCTCAAGCCAAGCGCGGCGCAAGCCTCGAAATTCGCGCCCGTCAGCTTGCAGCCGTGAAACGACACCGACGCGAGCTTGGCGCGCCGCCAACTGGTGTTGTTCAGATCGCTCGACTGGAACGCCGCGTCGACCAGGTCGGCGGACGCGAAATCCGCCTCGCGCCCGCGACAACGGACCCAGCGCGTCTGCGAGAGCGTCGCGCCGAAAAACGAGGTCTCCACAATCGTGCAGCGATGAAATTCGGCGCCGCGCAGATCGAGCCGCGACAGATCGGCGCCTTCGAAATCGCAGTCGGCGAAATGAAGCGGCTGCCGGGGCGGCTCGCTATCGCTCGCGCGATTCGCCGCGATGAGGCGCTCCACGTCGGCCCGCGCAAGCGTGGCGCCGAGCACTTGATGAGCTTGCGCGCCCGCAGCCGGCGCCGTTGAATCGAGTGACATGAGGGTTCAGAATCAGAATTTCGCAAGGCCCAAAGCCTACCGGAATGCGCGCCGCCCTGGCGGTCCGCGCCAATGGTTTATAGTGACGGCCCGTCAAAAACGCGCGAACGATGACTTCCAACGACGCCACCCACAGCCCGCTGTACGCGAAACTGCTCGCCGAAACCGCCAAGATCGGCTGGCCCGAACTCGAACGCTTTTTCGCGCGCGGCATGCTGCTGCGCGTCGCACGCGACCTCGATCTGGTCAGCGTCGCCGAAGCCATCGCCAGCGACGACACCACGCAGGTCACGCAATGGCTGTCCGCCGGCCTCGTCGAACGCGTGCAGGCGGAAACCGCCGCGGATTTCGCCGCGCGCGATCCCGATCTGTGGGCGGTGGTCGTCTCTCCTTGGGTGTGCGTGCAGGAACGCGGTTGAGCGAACCCGCGCACGGCCCGAAGGAAGCCGCCTTGCGAGACGGCGCGGGCGCTGCCATGCCCGCAGTGCCCGCGCACTGGCATCGCCGGGTGCTGACGCTGGCGTTTCCCATCGTCCTCGCCAATCTGACGCAGCCGATTCTCGGCGCGGTCGACACCGCCGTCGCCGGCCATCTCGACGGCGCGTCGTATCTCGGCGGCGTGGCGCTCGGCGGCGTCTTTTTCAACTTCGTGTTCTGGGGCTTCGGCTTTTTGCGCATGGGGACCACGGGCCTCGTCGCGCAAGCGCATGGTGCGCGCGACGAGGCCGGGCTGCGCAACGACGTCGTGCGCGCGCTGCTGCTCGCAGCCGCCATCGGCGCGGCGGTGCTGGCGCTGCAAATGCCGCTGATCGAGTACACGTTGCGCGCGATCGGCGGCAGCGAGGCCGTGCAGCATCAAGCGCGCATCTACTGCCACGCGCGCATCTGGGCGGCCCCGCTCGCGCTCGGCAATTACGTCGTGCTCGGCTGGCTGCTCGGCACGCAGCAAGTGCGACTCGCGCTGCTCTCGCAAGTGTTCATCAACAGCGTGAACATCGTGGCGGTACTGCTGTATGTGCATGGCTTCGACTGGGGCGTGGCCGGCATCGGCGCCGCGACCGCCACGGCCGACGCGCTCGGCTTCGTGCTCGGCGCCGCGCTGCTGTGGCGCGGCCGGCCGCGCGGTTTGCCCGCGCTGAACCGCGCGGCCTTGCTCGACGCGGCGGCGCTCAGGCGTCTGGTGGTGCTCAATCGCGACATCTTCGTCCGCACGCTGTGCCTGCTTCTGTCGTTTGGCTGGTTCGCGCATCTCGGCGCGAGCCAGGGCGACGCCATCCTCGCCGCCAACGCGCTGCTGCTGAATTTTCAAACCTTCATGGCCTACGGACTCGACGGCTTCGCGCACGCCGCCGAAGCGCTCGTCGGCGCGGCGATCGGCGCGCGCGACCGCCACGGCTTCAGACAGGCCATTAGCGTGACGGCGCTGTGGTCCGCGCTCGGCGCGCTGGGTTTCTCGCTCGTGTATTGGGGCGCGGGCGCATGGATCGTCGAGCGACTGACCGATCAGGCCGCGGTGCGCGCCGCCGCTGAAACGTATCTGCCTTGGGCCGCGTTGTCGCCCGTGGTGTCGGTGTGGGGCTTCGTGCTCGACGGCGTGTTCATCGGCGCGACGCGAACGCGCGAACTGATGATGTCGATGGTGGTGTCGTTCGCGGTGTTCGTGGCGGCGTCGTGGCTGTTGCTGGCGCTCTTCGCCAATCACGGTTTGTGGGCCGCGATGCTGATCTTCATGGCCGCGCGGGGCGTGACGCTCGCGCGCTACCTGCCGGGCATCGTGCGCGGCATGGCGGGTGCGAACGGCTAGCCGTCGATTGTGCGTCCGAGTGGCATGCCTTTGTTGCAACGCGAATCTGACGCGAGGCGGTGCTTTGCGCCTGCCGTCAAGGCATGACGCGCAACGATCTCATGCATTCCGGCCGCGGCGCGGTGATGGCTTGAAACAGGCGCATGCGTGTCGCGCATGAGATGGGCTCTGGAATGACCGCAGCCCGCGCGCTCCGTGCGAACTGCATGCGTAACTGTGAGCGCGCGTGCGTCGGCGCTTTCGCTTTGATCTTCAGTCGACGCTCAAGGCGAGACCGGCGCGGGCACCATCGAGGGCGGCCGATTATCGGTGGGCACCCCGTGATAGTCGGCGGGATCTTGCGGCGGCGGACCGCCGTGACGGCCGGGACCGCTCGCACAGCCGGCGAGGCCAGCGACCAGCAGCAGCACAACCAATGGGACGCGAATCATGGACACCAATCTCTCCCGGAACAGAATGAAGTAGCGGCAGCGAGCGCAAACCAGACGCGCTTGCAACCAGGCGCCGAGAGTCTACCCGCAAAGCCCATTCCCCGGCGCCGCGATAAGCGAGGTACATCCCTGAAAGACGCCTGGACACACCGCGACGGATTTCGGTTTCCCGTATTGCGGCAAGCGCTCTTCGGCTCCCAAATCGCCGGGCGTGACCTACTATTGATGTCACAGGCGCACGTCATAGGAGACTGCCATGGACGCTGAATCGATCGCAGGTCTGGTCGGGCTCGCAATAGGTCTGCTCGTGCTGCTGGCGCTGTCGATTTTCGAATCGCGGGAATACAAGCGCGAGCACCACGGCGAAGGCATGCTGCATCACTGGGTCACCCATCAGCACATGCATATGCCGCACTGGATGCGTCGCCGGCACTGAACAGGGTACTCGCGCTCGTTCGGCCTTTTCGTGGATTCGGTTGACAACGCGGTAGCGACTCCCGGGCCAAGCGGGAACCGCACCCGACGGCGCGGCGCTCGCGCACGTCGATTCTTTTGACCACTACGACGACTGTGTCGCCACGGCTACCGCGCGCCGGCTACGATCGTTATCGGCCCGCCCCGGCTGCAACGCCTTGCATGCACGCCGTCGCCCATCAAACACCGCCCCGAATACAGGCGCCGCGCGCGCAAGTTTTTCCTGCCTGCAGTGACATGAAAACACCGTCGCCCCACAACGCGCACCCACACGCCCGGCGGCTTGCCCTGCCCGCCTTGTTCCCCGATAGGCACGTGCCTTGCTCACTCACACCTGAAGGCGCGCATGCCGCGCGCCGATCGTCCCGGCGTGCATGCGCCGACCATCAGACCATGTGGCCCAGCCTCTGAGGGCCGGACAGGAGAACTCGAATGACCATCGGAACCATACTGCTTATCGTGCTCATCCTTCTGCTGATTGGCGCATTGCCGAGTTGGCCGTACAGCAGCGGTTGGGGCTATGCGCCGACCGGCGTGATCGGCGTCGTCTTGATCATCGTGATCGCATTGCTCGTGATGGGGCGGCTATAGAAGCATGGCCGCGCGCTGCCTTTTCGCGCCGGCGCAATTCGTGATTGACTCTGGCACCCAATGCCAGATAGAATCTCGGATTCGTCGGAGCGTAGCGCAGCCTGGTAGCGCATCTGATTTGGGATCAGAGGGTCGAAGGTTCGAATCCTTTCGCTCCGACCACGAAAAGCAATACGAAACCCGCGTCGCCTCCGGCTTCGCGGGTTTTTGCTTTTGGGCGTTGCATTTGCTAGCGGGCGTTTCACTTAGGAATCGATGAGGGCATCGACTTGCGGACTCACAATGCCGCATGCGACAGTGAGTGAAAACGGGCAAAAACCCGCGCAGCCACCCTGGCCGCCAACCGTAGCAAACCCCAGCAACCAGAATCAAGGAGACATGCATGGACCTGATTCTCTGGCGTCACGCCGAAGCCGAAGACTTTGCCGCCAGCGATCTGTCCCGGGCGCTCACTACCCGGGGCCGCAAGCAGGCGCAAAACGTCGCCAAATGGCTGCGCGCGCGGCTGCCCGACGACGCCGTGGTCCTCGCGAGTCCGGCCGTACGCACCATTCAAACCGCCGAGACGTTGAGCGACCAGTATCGCGTGATGCGCGAACTCGCGCCCAACGCCAGCGCCAATGACGTGCTTGAGGCGGCCGGCTGGCCCAAGGGCATCGCGCAAACGGTGGTGGTGGTCGGCCATCAACCCACGCTCGGCCACGTCGCCGCGCGGCTCGTCGGCGACAGCGAGGCAAGCTGGCCACTGAAAAAAGCCGGCGTATGGTGGATCGCGAGCCGTGAACGCGACGGTGATGAACAGGCCGTGCTGCGCGCCGCGATCAGTCCCGATCTGATCTAGGCAACGCGGCGTTCAAAGCCCGCGCAACAACGCGTGCCGCCAGCGCAAAACCCGCTTGCGAAAGCGCGGCATGGCGAGCCGCAAGCTCCTCATGCTGACGGGCAGTCATCCAATCGTCACGGCTTTGCCATGCGAGCGTCACCGGGCGTTACTACATTGGCGAAAAAAGAATTCTCCCTTTTTTCGACCAGGACGCCCCATGCGAGAACTGCCGACGCCTACCCTGCCCCTCGCTTCGATCTTCGAGTTGCGTCGTCTGCCGCGCGCCGAAGAGACGGTCACCGCCCAGCATCGCCTGCAAGTCACGTGGGCCCGCACGGATGAAGAACTGCGCGAGGCGCAGCGTCTGCGCTACCGCGTTTTCGCCGACGAAATGGGCGCGCGCCTGACGGGCCCCACGGGTCTCGACGTCGATGCATTCGACAACTACTGCGATCATCTGCTGGTGCGCGATCTCGACACGCTGAAAGTGGTCGGCACGTATCGCGCGTTGCCGCCACACCAGGCGGCACGCATCGGGCGCCTGTATGCGGAAAGCGAATTCGACGTGTCGCGTCTCACGCACCTGCGCGCGAAGATGGTCGAAGTGGGCCGCTCATGCGTGCATCCCGACTATCGCAGCGGCTCGGTGATCATGTCGCTATGGGCCGGGCTCGCCGGGTACATGAAACACAACGGCTACGAAACGATGCTCGGCTGCGCGAGCGTCGCGATGGTCGACGGCGGCCACTACGCGGCGAATCTGTATTGCTCGCTGCGCGATAACGCCATGACGGCGCCGGAATATCGCGCGTTCCCGCACACGCCGTTGCCCGTGGACGAATTGCAAACGGGCGCCGATGTCGCGCCGCCGCCGCTCGTGAAGGGTTATCTGCGTCTGGGCGCGAAGATTTGCGGCGCGCCCGCATGGGATCCCGACTTCAACACCGCGGACTTCCTGACGCTGTTCCGTCTGTCCGACATCAATGCGCGTTACGCCCGCCACTTCCTCGGCGATGCGATGCCGCGCTGAGCAGCGGCGATGTTCAAAAGAAAAGCCCGGCAATGACCGGGCTTTTCTCTTTTCACCGACGATGAGACGCGCTTCAATCGTCGGTATAAACCACCCGATACGGGATGCCAACCTTCTCCCATTCCGCGGCTTCCTGGATCAGGCTGTAGTCGGTCAGCGGATTGTTCGCCACCCATTCGTTCGGCAGACGCACCTCATAGCCGCCGTTGGCCTGCGCAACCGCGATATTCGGCAAGCCGACATCCGCACGGCGGCGGCACAACAGCGCCGCGAGCCGCAGACAGAAGAGCAGCGGCCATTCCACTTCACGCGTTTGCGAGAGCTTGCCGAGCTTGCCCGCGTGACCGAGCACGAGCGCGGCGAGCCGCGCCTGGTCGGTGCGTGAAAAACCCGGCATGTCCGCGTTGCTGGCGATATAGGCCGAATGCTTGTGATACGCGCTGTGCGAAATCGATAGCCCGATTT
Organism: Paraburkholderia sp. 22099; assembly: GCF_052045835.1. Lineage (NCBI taxonomy): Bacteria > Pseudomonadati > Pseudomonadota > Betaproteobacteria > Burkholderiales > Burkholderiaceae > Paraburkholderia > Paraburkholderia sp. 22099. The sequence continues at coordinate 52,959 of NZ_JBQEPU010000020.1, forward strand.
CATGCAGCGCCGCCGCCCAACCGAGGAACATGCGGTTTTCCAGCCGGCGTTCCTCGTCCGGCTCCGCGAACTGGTCGTAAAAGCGCACCGCGAGTTCGCCGATACGCCCGGCCTGCGCACGATCCACGCCATAGCGGCGCATGAAGCCCTCCACCGTGACCGTGCGCATGTCTTCGTGCTGCGAACGGCCCAGCAGGTCGTACAGCACGCCGAGACGCAGTGCGCCGTCTGTCGTATCGACGTAATCGACGCCGAGTTCGTCGAACACCGCGATCATGATCGACAGGCCGCCGGCCAGCACCGGCACGCGATCGCTCTTCAACGCGACGAGCTTCAAACGATTGACGTTCTCCGCCTTGATCAACGCGCGCTTGAGCCGCTCCAGCCCGCCGCGCGAAATGCCGTGGGTGACGCCCGGATCGTTGAAGCCGTTGGCCTCGACCAGTTCGGCCAACGCGCGCGCGGTGCCGGACGAACCGATCGCCTGCTCCCAACCGGTTTTCTTGTATTCGGCGGAAATGATCTGGATTTCGCGGCCCGCGGCGAGTTCGGCCTGGCGCATCGTGTATTCGTCGACATTGCCTGCCGGGAAGAACGTCCGGCTATGGCTCACGCAGCCGATGTACAGGCTCTCCATCTTGATCGGCGTGTAATGCGAACCGATGATGAATTCCGTCGAGCCGCCGCCGATGTCGACCACGAGTCGCTTGCCGGCGCTGGCGGGCACCGAGTGCGCGGCGCCCGCATAGATCAGGCGGGCTTCCTCGCGCCCGGCGATCACCTCGATCGGGAAGCCGAGCGCGGCTTGCGCCTCACCGAGAAATTCGCCCGCGTTCTTGGCGATGCGCAGCGTATTGGTGGCGACCGCGCGAACGTGGTCGGGATGAAAGTCGCGCAGCCGCTCGCCGAACCGCTTGAGCGCGTCCCAGCCGCGCACTTGCGAGGCGCGATCGAGCATCTTGTCGCGCGATAAACCGGCGGCAAGACGCACCGGCTCACGCAATGCGTCGACCTGATAGATCTGGCTGCCCGCGTCGGTTTCCTCGACCCGGCCCACGATCAGACGGAAGCTGTTGGAGCCGAGGTCGACGGCGGCGAGGAGTTGTGGCGTATTGACCATCGGGTAAGCGGACTCCATGCGCGCGAGCGCGGCGGCGGTGGATGCGGAAGACACCGGATGCTCACCCGGCGCTTTGGGCGTCTTGTGGCCGGCCGCGCTGTTCAAAGACGCCATTCTAAGCGTACGGGGCCTCACGATGTCACCTCGCAGCAATGGGGGTGCCCCATGGTCCCATATGCACTGCGTCATATTGACGACACGCGGCGAATACGGCGTAGAATTTATAACATCGAGAATGTCATAACCTTGTCATCATACTGTGAGAATTTCCGAGCGTCTTTTCGCGTCTCTACCTGATCCTCCATTCTCGCTGCCGATGTCCATCCGCTACCCGTTATTGAATCGCGAACTGGGCATTCTGGGTTTCAACGAGCGTGTGTTGGCGCAAGCAGCCGACCCCGCCGTTCCTTTGCTCGAACGCCTGCGCTTCATTTGCATCACCAGTAGCAATCTCGACGAATTTTTCGAAGTCCGCATGGCCGGACTGCAGGAACAGATGCGCGACAACCCCGGCGCGTTGTCGCCGGACGGCATGTCGCTGCAGCACGTCTACGACCTCGTGGTCGAGCGCGCGCAGAAGCTCGTGCATCGCCAATACACCATGCTGCACGATACGGTGCTGACCGCGCTCGAAGCGGAAGGCATCTACTTTCACGGCACCGAAGCATGGAACGAAGCGCAGACCGAATGGGCGCGCGACTATTTCTTCAATGAACTGCTGCCGGTGCTCACGCCGATCGGGCTCGACCCCGCGCACCCGTTTCCGCGTGTGCTCAACAAGAGCCTGAACTTCGTCGTCGAACTCGAAGGCAAGGACGCGTTCGGCCGCCAGGCGATGATGGGCATCGTGCAAGCGCCGCGCGCGCTGCCGCGGCTCGTACGCATGCCGCAGGAACTGTCGGGCTATCCGCATGGTTTCGTGCTGCTCAGTTCGCTGTTGCAGCGCTTTGTCGGCGAGCTGTTTCCGAACCTGGTGGTACGAAGCTGCAATCAGTTTCGCATCACGCGCAATAGCGAACTGTTCGTCGACGAAGACGAGATCACCAATCTGCGCGTCGCGTTGCAGGGCGAATTGCCCGCGCGCCATCTGGGCAATGCGGTGCGGTTGGAAGTGTCGGCGGAAACGCCCGCGCACGTCGTGCGGCGCCTGCTCGACGAGAGCAGCCTCACCACCAAGGATTGCTATTTCGCCGACGGCCCCGTCAATCTCGTTCGGCTCATGCAATTGCCGGAGATGGTGGACCGGCCCGACCTGAAGTTCGTGCCGCACATCCCTTCGATTCCGCCGCAGATCGCCAACAGCACCAGCCTGTTCGACGTGATCGATCAGGGCGACGTGCTGCTGCATCATCCGTATGAGAGCTTTCAGCCGGTGCTGGAACTGCTGTTGCAGGCGGCAAAAGATCCGAACGTGGTGGCGATCAAGCAAACCATCTATCGCACCGGCACCGACTCGCCGCTCATGGACGCGCTGATGCAAGCCGCGCGCAACGGCAAGGAGGTGACGGTGGTGGTCGAACTGCTCGCTCGCTTCGACGAGGAAACCAATATCAACTGGGCGGCGCAGCTCGAAGCGGTGGGCGCGCACGTGGTGTATGGCGTGGTGGGCCACAAGTGCCACGCGAAGATGATGCTGATCGTGCGGCGCGTGTCGGCCGGCGGCAAGACCACGTTGAAGCGCTACGTCCACCTCGGCACCGGCAACTATCATCCGCGCACCGCGCGTCTTTATACCGACTTCGGCCTGATGACCGCCGATCAGAAGATCTGCGAAGACGTGCACCACGTGTTCCAGCAACTGACCGGCATTGGCGGCGAACTGAAGCTGCACGAACTGTGGCAATCGCCGTTCACGCTGCATCCAAAACTCGTTGAATCGATTCGCGCCGAGGCCGAGCATGCGCGCGCCGGCAACAAGGCGCGCATCGTCGCGAAGATGAACGCGCTGCTCGAACCCACCGTGATTGCCGAGCTATACGAAGCGTCACAGGCGGGCGTGAAGATCGATCTGATCGTGCGCGGCGTGTGTTCGTTGCAGCCGGGCGTGCCGGGGCTGTCGGAGAACATCACGGTACGCTCGATCGTCGGGCGCTTTCTCGAACATCATCGTATCTATTACTTCTACGACGGCGGCAAGGAACAGGTTTATCTGTCGAGCGCCGACTGGATGGACCGCAATTTCTTCCGTCGTGTCGAAGTCGCGTTTCCGATCAACAACCGGCGCCTGAAGCGGCGTGTGATCGCCGAAGGTCTGTCGGCGTTTCTCGGCGACAACCAGTCCGCGTGGCTGATGCAAAGCGACGGTCACTATCGGCGTCGCCGGCCGGGAAAATCGTCGCGCAATGCGCAGATGAGTTTGCTGGGGAAGTTCTGCCCGTGAGCTGACGGTCGTGGCGCTCGCTTCGGTGAGCGTGAACCGGCCATACGCGGGCCACACGCGATAAAAAGCCCGCCTTGCGTTCTTGCCAGGCGGGCTTGTCTTTTCAGTCGCTGCGCGCGCCGCTCAAGCCGGCGCCGGTTGCCGGCGTGCCGTGCGATATGTCGGAAAGCGCACGGTGAAGGTACTGCCGCGGCCTTCCTCGCTCTTCACTTCGAGTTGTGCATCGTGCCGTTGCAGCACGTGCTTGACGATCGCGAGGCCCAGGCCCGTGCCGCCCGTGTCGCGTGAGCGGCTGCGATCGACGCGATAGAAGCGCTCGGTCAGCCGCGGAATGTCCGCCGCCGGAATGCCCAAGCCGCTATCGGTGACGGAGAACACCGCGCCGCCGCCGCTCGCCTGCCAGTTCACCCTGATTGCGCCGCCGTCCGGCGTGTAGCGAATCGCATTCGTCACGAGATTGCCGAGCGCGCTGAGGATTTCCGTTTCCACCCCGGTCACGGTGAGGCCCTCGTCCACGTCGAACGCGATCTTGTGATGATCGCTCGACAGGCTTTCCGCATCGTGCTTCAGATGCCGCAGCACCGCGCGCATGTCGATCATCTGATCGCTCGGCGGCTTGTTGTCGCCCTCGAGCTTGGCGAGCACCAGCAGATCGTTGACGATATGGCGCATGCGCGAGGCCTGCTGCTCCATCAGTTCCAGATAACGCCCGCGTTCGGCTTCGTTCAGCGGCAATTCGCGCATCGTCTCGAGGAAACCGGAGAGCACCGTGAGCGGCGTCTTCAGTTCATGCGAGACGTTGGCGACGAAGTCGCGCCGCATGGCGTCGGTGCGCTCCAGTTCGGTGATGTCTTGCGACAGCACCAGCTTGCGGTTTTCGCCGTAGGGAAACACCTGCACCGACAGCACGTTCTGGCGCTTGTCGCCCATGCCGCGCATGATCAGCATTTCTTCGTAGCGATGCGAATTCAGGTAGCGGACGAAATCGGGCTGACGCACCAGATGCGTGATGTGCTGACGCAGATCGCGCTTCGCGTCGAGACCGAAATGCAGTTCGGAGATGGCGTTGCACCATTCGATCTGGTCGTGATCGTCGAGCATCGCGACACCGTTCGGCGACGCCTGGATCGCCTGGATGAAACGCGAATGCTGCTGCTCGACCTGGCGCACCTGAGCGTGCCAGCGCTTCGCGAGCTTATGCAGACGGTAGTAGATTTCGCCCCAGATGCCGGGGGCGCTCGGCACCTCGCCGTAAACCGGCGCGTCGAGCAGGCGCCAGAGCTGCTGCTTGTGGAAAGTGCTGAAGAAGCTCTGCGCGAGCAGCAAGACGATCGCGAGGACGAGTGCCGCCTTGACGCTCACGAGCGCGCCGACCACCACGCACAGAACAGCCAGCAGCACGACCGACACGATGGAGCGCGCCCAGATGATGTTCATGGTCTAGCGATCGAGAGGAAGGACGTATGCGCCGGGGCGGCGAGCTCAGGCGCTCTTCGCAAGCCGGTAGCCGCTGCCGCGCACCGTCTCGATCATAGCATCGCACCCGGCCGGCTTGAGCGCCGCGCGCAGGCGCTTGATGTGCACGTCCACCGTGCGTTCCTCGACGAATACATGATCGCCCCACACCTGATCGAGCAGTTGCGTGCGGCTATGCACGCGCTCCGGATGCGTCATGAAGAAGTGCAGCAGACGGAATTCGGTCGGACCGAGGTCGAGCTTGATCTCGCTGCCTTCCGCATGCGCGGCCACGCGATGCGTCGCCGGATCGAGCTTCAGGCCGTTGATCGCGACCACGTCCTCGGTAAGCTGCGGCGCGCGGCGGCGCAGCACCGCCTTGATGCGCGCCATCAGTTCCTTGGGCGAGAACGGCTTGGTGACGTAGTCGTCCGCGCCGATTTCGAGGCCGAGCACCTTGTCCTGCTCATCCCCACGCGCGGTCAGCATGATGATCGGAATGTGCCTGGTCCGCTCGTTGCTGCGTAGGTCGCGCGCGAACGCAATGCCGGACTTGCCCGGCAGCATCCAGTCGAGCAGGACGAGATCGGGCAACACGTCGCTGATCAGGTTTTGCGCCTGCTCCGCGTTGTACGCGCGAATCGGGCAGTGTCCGGCGTGTTGAAGATTCACCGAAATCAGTTCGGAAATGGCGGGCTCATCTTCAATGACGAGAATGCTGCTGGGCATCGGCACCTCTGGTCCTTATCTCTGGATTAACTGAGCGCTTCGCGTTCGAGCGCGTCGCGCGACTTGTGGCGCACGTCGGTGCCCTTCACGATGTAGATGATGAATTCGGCGATGTTCTTCGAGTGGTCGCCGATCCGTTCGATCGCCTTGGCGATGAACAGAAAATCGAGGCCCACCGAAATCGAACGCGGATCTTCGGTCATGTACGAAATCAGCTTGCGAACGAACGCGCGGAATTCCTCGTCGATCGCCTTGTCGTCGCGCACGATCTGCGCGGCGGCCACCGTGTCGAGACGCGCGAACGCGTCCAGCGCGCGGCGCAGAATCGACACCGCCATTTCGCCCGACAGTTTGATCTCGGCGATATTGATGGTGCGCGACGCGCCGTCTTCCATCAACCGCTTGGTGCGCTTGGCGATTTTTTCGGCTTCGTCGCCGGCGCGTTCGAGATTCGTGATGGTCTTGGAAATCGCGATCAACAGGCGCAGGTCGCGCGCGGCCGGCTGGCGGCGCGCGATGATGTTGCTGCACTCCTCGTCGATTTCAATTTCCATCGTGTTCAGGCGCTCTTCGGCGGCGATCACCTGTTCGGCGATGTCGAGATCGAATTCGTTGAGCGCCCGCATGGCGTTGACGATCTGCGATTCGACGAGGCCGCCCATTTCGAGCACCTTCGAGGAAACCAGATTCAGGTCGGCGTCGAACTGGCTGGACAGGTGTTTATCGGACATGTCGTACTCCGTTATTGTGCTCGGCGGCTTAGCCGAAGCGGCCAGTGATGTAATCCTCGGTTTCCTTGCGGACCGGCTTGATGAAGATCTTTTCGGTGTCGCCGAACTCGATCAGTTCGCCAAGGTACATATAGGCAGTGTAGTCCGAACAGCGGGCCGCCTGTTGCATGTTGTGCGTGACGATCACCACCGTGTAATCGCTCTTCAGTTCGGCGATCAATTCCTCGATACGGCCCGTCGAAATCGGGTCCAGCGCGGAGCACGGTTCGTCGAGCAACAGCACTTCGGGACGGATCGCGATACCGCGCGCGATGCACAAACGCTGCTGCTGACCGCCCGACAACCCATAGCCGCTCTGGCCGAGCTTGTCCTTCACTTCGTTCCACAGCGCGGCCTTGGTCAGCGCCCATTCCACGCGGTCGTCCATCTCCGAGCGCGGCAGCGTTTCGAACATCTTCACGCCGAACGCGATGTTGTCGTAGATCGACATCGGGAACGGCGTCGGCTTCTGGAACACCATGCCGATCCGCGCGCGCAGCAGCGAGATATCGCGCTTCGAGGTCAGCAGATTCTCGCCGTCCATCAGGATCTCGCCTTCGGCGCGTTGCTCCGGATAGAGCGCATACATCTTGTTGAAGGTGCGCAACAAGGTCGACTTGCCGCAACCCGACGGGCCGATGAACGCGGTCACCTTGCCTTCGGGAATCCGCAGGTTGATGTTCTTCAGCGCGTGATACTTGCCGTAGAAGAAGTTGAGGTCGTTGACCTCGATCTTCGGGCGCGACTGAGCTTGCGCCTGACCGCTCTGGGCGGGATCGAAACCGGCGGGCGCGGTCGGGCGCGAAATCGGATTGAGTTGAGTTTCTGCCATATTCATCGGATTACACTCCGCCCTTACTTGTTCGAGAAGATCGTGCGCGCGAGGATGTTCAATCCCAGCACCGCGAGCGTGATCAGGAAGACGCCGGCCCACGCGAGTGATTGCCACTGCGCGAACGGGCTCATCGCAAACTTGTAGATCGTGACCGGCAGATTCGCGACCGGCTGGCCCATGTCGAGCGAGAAGAACTGGTTCGACAGCGCCGTGAAAAGCAGCGGCGCGGTTTCGCCGGCGATGCGCGCGATCGCGAGCAGCACGCCGGTGACGATACCGGCGACCGACGCCTTCAGCGTGATCGACAGCACCATCTTCCATTTCGGCGTGCCGAGCGCGAAAGCGGCTTCACGCAGCGCGTTCGGCACCAGCTTCAGCATGTTTTCGGTCGTGCGGATCACGATCGGAATCTGCAGCAAGGCGAGCGCGAACACGCCGGCCCAGCCGCTGAAGTGGCCCATCTTCGCGACCACGAGTGCGTAGACGAACAGACCCACGACGATCGACGGCGCCGACAACAGAATGTCGTTGATGAAACGCGTGACGCTGGCGAGCCAGCCTTTCTGCCCGTATTCAGCGAGATAGACGCCCGCCAGGATGCCGATCGGCGTGCCGACGAAGGTCGCGAGGACAACCAGCATCACGCTGCCGACGATCGCATTGGCGAGCCCGCCGCCATCGGTGTTCGGCGGCGGCGTCGATTGCGTGAACAGTTCGACCGACAAACCGCCGATGCCGAGGCGCAACGTCGTATAGAGAATCCACACGAGCCACAACAAGCCGAACGCCATCGCCGCGAGCGACAGCGTCAGCGCGACCGCGTTCTTCATGCGGCGGCGGCCTTGCAGGCGCACGCGCATGGCTTCGAGCGCGACGGCGTCGTTCGAGCCGGGCATATTCAGACTGGACTGGCTCATTTCGCGCCCTCCCCTTTCTCGAGGCGAAGCAGCATCATTTTCGAAATCGCCAGCACGATGAAGGTGATCACGAACAGGATCAGGCCGAGCTCCATCAGCGCCGAGGTATGCAGGCCAGGATCGGCTTCGGCGAATTCATTGGCGAGCGCCGAGGTAATACTGTTGCCCGGCGAAAACAGCGAGACGTTGTCGAGCAGATTGGTGTTGCCGATCACGAAGGTGACCGCCATCGTCTCGCCGAGCGCGCGGCCGAGGCCGAGCATCACCCCGCCGATCACGCCGCTCTTGGTGAAAGGCAGCACGATCTTCCACATCACTTCCCACGTCGTGCAGCCGATGCCGTACGCCGATTCCTTCAGCAGCACCGGCGTGACTTCGAACACGTCGCGCATCACCGAGGCGATGTACGGAATGATCATGATCGCGAGAATCACGCCCGCGCACAGAATGCCGATGCCGATCGGCGCGCCCTGAAACAACGCGCCCACCACCGGAATACCGCCGAGCACCGCGCCGAGCGGCTTCTCGAACCACGTCGCGAAGATCGGCGCGAACACCAGCAGGCCCCACATGCCGTACACGATCGACGGAATCGCGGCGAGCAGTTCGATTGCGATGCCGAGCGGCCGGCGCAGCCACGCGGGCGCGAGTTCGGTGAGGAAAAGCGCGATGCCGAAGCTGACCGGCACCGCGATGATGAGTGCAATGAGCGAGGTCGCGACCGTGCCGTAGATGGGCACCAGTGCGCCGAATTGCTTGCTGGGTGGATCCCATTCGGCGGTCCACAGGAAGGCGAGGCCGAACTGCTTGATCGAGGGCAACGAGGCGACGATCAGCGAAACGATGATGCCGCCGAGCAGCAGCAACGTGACGATGGCCGCAAGGCGTGCGAGGCCGCCGAAAATGATATCGCCGGCGCGGCTGGGCGCTTTCTGCTGCGACGCGCTGCCGGGCGGGGTCGAACGCGACGAGCCGGACGCTAAATGGATATCGGACATGAGAGCCTGATGGATCTGTTTCCAGTTGCCGTACGACACTTGTCGCGCGGCGATGTTGCCGGTCAATGCCGTTGGCCGTCCTCGCGCGAGGACGGCCAACGTGTTACGCGATGCGACTGCCTACCGCTTTAATTACTCCGCGAGCGGCTTGCCCGCGGCGTCCTTCACCTTCGACTTCCACTGCGTGCGGATTTCCGATACCACCGACTCCGGCAGCGAGATGTAGTCCAGATCGTTGGCGGCTTGCGTGCCGTTCTTGAATGCCCAGTCGAAGAACTTCAGCGTTTCGGAGCCTTGCGGCGCCTTTTCCTGCGTCGTGTGAACCAGCACGAACGTCGCGCCGACGATCGGCCATGCGTTCTTGCCCGGCTCGTTCGTCAGGATCTGGTAGAACGACTTCGACCAGTCCGCGCCCGCTGCCGCTGCCTTGAAGGTTTCCGTCTTCGGCTCGACGACCGTGCCCGTCGAATTCTTCAGTGCGACATACGTCATGTGGTTCTGCTTGGCATACGCCCATTCCACATAGCCGATTGCGCCCGGCAGACGTTGCACGAAGGCGGCGACGCCGTCGTTGCCCTTGCCGCCCGTGCCCGTCGGCCAGTTGACCGTCGAACCTTCACCGACCTTCGACTTCCAGTCGGCGTTGACCTTCGACAGATAGTTCGTCCAGATGAAGCTGGTGCCCGAACCGTCGGCGCGGCGCACCACGGCGATGTCGGTATCCGGCAGCTTGACCTTCGGGTTCAGCGCGACGATCGCCGGGTCGTTCCACTTCTTGATCTTGCCCAGGTAGATGTCGCCGAGCACTTCGCCCGACAGCGTCAGTTCAGCCGGCTTCACGCCCGGCACGTTGACGACCGGCACCACGCCGCCCACCACCGTCGGGAACTGGAACAGGCCTTCCTTGGCGAGTTCTTCGTCCTTCAGCGGAGCGTCCGAACCGGCGAAGTCGACGGTCTTCGCGACGATCTGCTTCACGCCGCCCGACGAACCGATGCCCTGGTAGTTAACCTTACCGCCGCCGGACTTCTGGTAGGCGTCGGCCCATTTCGTGTAAATCGGTGCTGCGAAGGTGCTGCCCGCGCCGGTGATGTCTGCGGCTTGCGCTGCGATCGCGAAAAGCGCGCCAGCGACGCCAGCGAACACGGTTTGCATCAATTTCATGAGACCTCCAAGGTGTGAGCGGTGTGAGCGAGTAACACGAACACCGCGAAGCTTAGGGTCTCTTTGTGACAGTAACGTGACCGACCGTGAAACTCGCGTGACAGTCTGTTTACGGATGTGAAAGGCGTTTTGTTCGGTGAAAGCGCCGGTTTTGCGTCGCTCTACAGATTAGGCGAAAAAGATGGGGCGCGAACGTTTGCGTGTGCGCGGGAGGGGATTTTTAGGTGGCGGTGGGCGTTGGGACGATCCGAGCATCGTCCCAACGCCGTGCAGGAAACCGTGGTTCAGGCGGTCGCTTCCTTGACCGCGCCGGCGATCGATTCAGCATGCAGCAGCGCGTCGTCGACCTTTTCGGCTTCGACCATCACGCGCAGCACGGGCTCGGTGCCCGAGGCGCGGATCAGCACGCGCCCACGGCCATTCAGCGCGCCCTCGGCCGTGCTGATGGCGCGGCGGATCGCGTCGCTGCCCTTCCAGTCGGCGCCAGGCTTCATCCGCACGTTGATCAGCTTCTGCGGAAACAGCGTGACGCCGTCGAGCAGCTCGGCGAGCGTCTTGCCGCTGCGCTTCATGGCCGCCAGCACGAGGAGCGCCGAGACGATGCCGTCCCCGGTGGAATGGCGGTCGAGCGAGAGAATATGGCCGGAGCCTTCGGCTCCGAGTTGCCAGCCGTGTTCACGCAACTGCTCCAGCACGTAGCGGTCGCCCACCGCCGCGCGCACGAATTTCACGCCGGCTTTTTGCAGCGCGACTTCGACAGCCATGTTGGTCATCAAGGTGCCGACCGCGCCTTCCACGTTGCCGTCGGTGGCGATGCGGTCCTTGACCAGCACGTACAGCAGTTCGTCGCCGTTATACAGGCGGCCGGCGGCGTCCACGACCTGCAGACGGTCGGCGTCGCCGTCGAGCGCGATGCCGAGATCCGCGTGGTTGGCTCGCACCGCGCGCATCAGCGCGTCGGGCGCGGTCGCGCCGACGCCGTCGTTGATGTTGAAGCCATTCGGCGCGACGCCGATCGGGATCACGTCGGCGCCGAGTTCGTGGAAGACATGCGGCGCGACGTCATACGCGGCGCCGTGCGCGCAATCCACCACCAGCTTCAGGCCGCGCAGATCGAACGCAGCCGGAAACGTGCTCTTGCAAAACTCGATGTAGCGGCCGGCCGCGTCGTCGAGACGCCGTGCCTTGCCGAGCTGCTCGGAGGCTGCGCACGCGAGCGGCAGGTCCAGTTGCTCCTCGATTTGCGCTTCCACTTCGTCGGGCAGCTTGTTGCCGTCGGCGGAGAAGAATTTGATGCCGTTGTCGTAGTACGGATTGTGCGACGCGCTGATCACCACGCCCGCGGCGAGCCGCAGCGCACGCGTCAGATACGCAATGCCCGGAGTGGGCATTGGGCCGGCCAGCATCACATCGACACCGGCCGCGGAAAAACCCGCTTCAAGCGCGGCCTCGAGCATGTAACCCGACACGCGGGTGTCCTTGCCGATCAGCACCGTGGGCCTCGCGCCCGTTCTCGCCCAGCGGTCCGCGCCCGCCAGCACTTTGCCGGCGGCATAGCCGAGCCGCAAAACAAACTCCGGTGTAATGGGCCCTTCGCCGACCTTGCCCCGAATTCCGTCCGTGCCGAAAAAACGACGTGCCATATTTTATTTTCCTCCTTCCTTGCGTTCAGCCGCGCGTGCGGCCGTGATTCGCTGCGTCGCGCATGGCCGTCCATACTTTCAATGCATCCACTGTTTGCGCGACGTCATGCACGCGCACAATCGCGGCGCCCCGCCCGGCTGCGCATACCGCCGCGGCGACGCTGCCCGCGATGCGCTCGGGCGCCGGGCGCCCGACCACCGCACCGATCATCGACTTGCGCGACATGCCCGCGAGAATCGGATACGGCGGCTCTGCTCGGGGCGCCGTATCCGGCAGATGCGCGAGTAGCGCGTAATTATGCTCGAGCACCGCCTTGCCGAAACCGAAACCCGGATCGACGCTGATGCGCGCACGAGCGATGCCTGACTGCTTGAGAGCCGCGACCCGTTCCTCCAGAAACTGCCGGACCTCGCTGACCACATCGACATAAACAGGTTCGCCGCGTTGCATGGTCTGCGGTTCGCCGAGCATGTGCATCACGCACAAACCGCATTCGCTATCGCGCACCGCCTCGATCGCGCCGGGCATCCGGAAACCCCAGACGTCGTTGATGAGATCCGCGCCCGCGCTCAAAGCCTGGCGCATCACTTCCGGCTTATAGGTATCGACCGACAACGGCACATTCGCGCCGCGCAACTGTTCGACGAGTGGGATCACGCGCTCCAGTTCCTCGTCGAGCGATACCGGCGGCGCGCCGGGACGCGTGGACTCACCGCCGATGTCGATGATGTCCGCGCCGTCGAGCAGCATGCGCTCGGCCTGGCGCAGCGCATCGCCGCGCATCACGTATTGGCCGCCGTCGGAGAAGGAGTCGGGCGTGACGTTCAGGATGCCCATGACCAACGGGCGTTCAAAGGTCAGCTTGAAGCGGCCGCATTGAAGGGGCTCGGGAATGGGAAAAGAGAGAAAGTCGACTTTCGACACGTGGCAGCGCTTCATATAAAACGGATAAATGCAAAACGGGCCGGTGTGAAACACACCGGCCCGCACTTTCTACTGGTCGCCTATCAGGCCGGCGCGGTAGCGCTGCCCGGCTTGACCTCGGTGCCCGGGCTGCCGCCCGACGAGGCGTCGCTTGCCGGCGGCGGCGAACTCTTCGGCGAACGCGGCGGACGTCCGGCCATGATGTCGTTGATCTGATCGGCGTCGATCGTCTCCCACTCCATCAGGGCGGCGGTCATCGCTTCGACCTTGTCGCGGTTCTCTTCCAGCAGGCGCTTCGCAAGGTTGTACTGCTCGTCAAGCACGCGACGAATTTCCGCGTCGACCTTTTGTTGCGTCGCTTCTGAAATGGTACGCGTGAACCCGCGGCCAAACGGCGTTGCGTCGTTTTCGTCGTCGACGTAGACCATCGGTCCCAGCGCGTCCGTCATGCCGAAGCGAGCCACCATGGCGCGCGCGGTTTGCGTCGCCTTGTTGAAGTCGTCCGACGCGCCGGTGCTGATCAGGTTCAGGAACAATTCCTCGGCGACACGGCCACCGAACAGGATCGCGAGACGGTCGAGCAGGTAGTCCTTCGAATACGTTTCGTTGTCGTGCTCCGGCAATTGCCACGTCACACCGAGGGCGCGGCCGCGAGGGATGATCGTGACCTTGTGCACCGGATCAGCCTTCGGCAACAGCTTGGCGATCACCGCATGACCCGACTCGTGATACGCGGTGGCGCGCTTCGATTCCTCGCGGATCACGGCCGACTTGCGCTCCGGACCCATGAAGATCTTGTCCTTCGCGTCCTCGAAGTCCGTCATCTCCACGATGCGCTTGCCGCGGCGAGCCGCGAACAGCGCCGCCTCGTTCACGAGGTTCGCCAGATCGGCGCCCGAGAAGCCCGGCGTGCCGCGAGCGATGACCGCCGCGTCGACGTCGTTCGAGATCGGCACCTTGCGCAGGTGAACCTTCATGATGTGTTCGCGGCCGCGGATGTCCGGCAGACCGACATACACCTGACGATCGAAACGGCCCGGACGCAGCAGCGCCTTGTCGAGCACGTCCGAACGGTTCGTTGCGGCGATCACGATCACGCCCGAGTTCGCCTCGAAGCCGTCCATCTCGACCAGCATCTGGTTCAGCGTCTGCTCACGTTCGTCGTTACCGCCGCCCATGCCGGCGCCGCGATGACGGCCGACCGCGTCGATTTCGTCGATGAACACGATACACGGCGCGTGCTTCTTGGCCTGCTCGAACATGTCGCGCACGCGAGCCGCGCCGACGCCGACGAACATTTCAACGAAGTCCGAACCCGAGATGCTGAAAAACGGCACCTTCGCCTCGCCGGCGATGGCGCGCGCGAGCAGCGTCTTGCCGGTTCCCGGCGGGCCGACCAGCAGCACGCCGCGCGGAATGCGCCCACCCAGCTTCTGGAACTTCTGCGGGTCGCGCAGGAAGTCGACCAGTTCGGAGACTTCTTCCTTGGCTTCGTCGCAACCGGCGACGTCGGTGAAATTGATCGCGTTGTTATTTTCGTCGATCAGACGCGCACGGGATTTGCCGAACGAGAACGCACCGCCTTTCCCGCCCCCCTGCATCTGTCGCATCATGTAGAACCAGAAACCGATGATCAGAATCGTCGGCCCGAGGTAGTACAGCGCCGACACCAGCGCATTAGGTTCGTCGTCAGCCTTGCCGCTCACCTGAACGCCATACTTCATCAGATCGCCGACCATCCAGATGTCGCCCGGCGACACGATCTGGTACTTCTGGCCGTCTGCTGGAGTGACCGTGAGGTTCCGCCCCTGGACAATGACGTTCTTGACTTTGCCGTTCTTCGCGTCGTCCATGAACTGCGAATAGGAAACGCCTTCCTGGACACGGGGCTTGTCGAACTGCTTGAACACCGTAAACAGCACCAGTGCGATAACCAGCCACACTGCTGCCTTCGAAAACATATTGTTGTTCAAAGCACCACTCCTTCACTTAGACGGGCGCCTACACTTGCCTTGCGGCACCACGAAAGCATTCTAATCCAGTCCGCAGACCCCTGCCATAAGGTTTCACTACCACAGAAATAGCGTAACCGGCTGTTACAGCGCCAATTTCCGGCGCCGGCAGACTATTTATCGGCAGATGCGGATCCGTCCTGCAGCGCCCTACGCGGGCCGCTTGAGATGCTTACCCAAAATAAACGTTTCTGACGACTTGTCCCGCGACGCCTTCGGCTTGCGGGCCGCCACCACCTTGAACTGATGCTTGAACTTTTCGACAATCTGGCTGTAACCGCTGCCGTGAAAGCATTTGACTAAAAGGGCACCATCCGGCTTCAGGTGATTTTGCGAAAACTCCAGCGCGAGATCGCACAAATGCTCGATTCGCGCGGCATCCGCCACCGCCACCCCCGACAGGTTGGGCGCCATATCCGAAATTACAAGATCAACCTGGCGTTCTCCGACTAATTCTTCCAGTTGGCCGAGGACCGAGTCCTCGCGGAAGTCGCCCTGGATGAAGTGAACGTCGGCGATCGGCTCCATCGGCAGCATGTCCAGCGCGATGATCGTGCCGTCGATGCCGCCCTCGCGTTCGGCGTCGCGCTGCGCGCCCTTCGCGAGCTTGTTGCGTGCGTACTGGCTCCAGCTGCCCGGCACCGAGCCGAGGTCGACGATCACCTGCCCCGGACGGATCAGCTTGTCCTGTTCGTCGATTTCCTTGAGCTTGTAGGCGGCGCGGGCGCGATAGCCCTCCCGCTGCGCCATTTTCACGTACGGGTCGTTGATATGGTCATGCAGCCATGCCGTGTTGAACTTGTTTTTTGCCATTAAACGTTGAACTCTTGCTGCGCCATGTCGCGCTTTAGCGGATAATACGCGGTTAATTTCGCGCGGCCACCGCCAAAACTGGCGGCCATCCGCGATTCTGTTGTTCTGACGCGCCGTCCTGCTGATCGATCGAAAACCCAATCGCCGCTAATCGAACGAGTGGATCGGGAATGCAGGCGCCGCCATTTTAGTCGAGTCTCCCACTTTCCATGCCAGCCCTCAAAGTCTCTTCCGACCAACGCGCCGAATTGCGCTCCCAGGCACACGCGCTCAAACCGGTGGTGCTCGTCGGCGCCGAAGGCTTGACCGACGCTGTGCTCGCCGAGATCAAGGTCCACCTTGACGCCCATCAGCTGATCAAAATCCGCGTGTTCGGCGACGAACGCGAAGAACGCATCGCGATTTACGAACAAATCTGCGACAAGCTGAACGCTGCGCCGATCCAGCACATCGGCAAGCTGCTCGTGATCTGGAAGCCTGAAACCGCGCAACCGGCGGTGAAGACCAGGCGCGGCACCTTGCCGAGCGCCCGGGAAGCCGCCGCGGATGCCAAACCGGGCAAGGGCCGCGCACCGCGCGTGGTAACCGTGGTGAAGCCCAGCGAAATCCCGATGCGCAAGCCGAAGGCAAAAGCGGTCGTGGTGCGCGGCAATGAACGCGTCACGCAAGGCGGCAACATCAAGCGGGCCAAGAAGCGCCAGACCAGCGCGAAGCGCTCGCATCAGTCGTCGAAATAAGCGAATGAGGGTGGAGGTGCGGACCAGGTCCGCACTCTGGTTTGCTTTAACGCTGATTGCGCGAGGCGAATTCTTGAACCGCGGCTTGAACTGCGCGTTCGGGCTGATGCCTGGGCGGACCTGCCGGGCTGCTCGAACACGAAACTGCGCGGCGCGCGAACCGACAATCAGCGCGTTACGCGCCCGGCGGCACCGCCGCCATCTGCTTCAGCCATGACTGCGCCGGCGCCCGCCGGCAGCTTCCACACCAGCGCCACGCCCAACAGGCTTTCGACCAGATAGAACAGGCTCGACACGCCATGCAGGATGCCAAAGCGCGTCGCATAAGCCGAATGGCCGACATCGCTACCCGCTTCGAACGCGGCCACGCGCATTGCATTCATGAACGGCTGCAACGCGAAGTAACCCACCAGCACGCACACGAGCATGCCCGCGATCAGCCAGCGCAGACGACGATACGCGTCGCCGCCACGGCGAACCAATACGTTGGCGAGAACGAGCAGCAAAATGCCGCACACCGCACCCAGCACGCCCTCGATGCGAAACAACTGCGCGGCCACCGCGCCCGCCGTCGTGCGATCGAGCGACGTGAACAGCACCGGCGCGACAGCATAGCCGATAGTCAGCAGACTACCGACCCACACCACCGTCAGCAGACGGAAAAATCGATGCGGCATCAAGGACACCGGAGCCGCCCTCAAATGTAGCTAACCGCGATGATTTCGTATTCGCGCACGCCGCCCGGCGCCTGCACCGATGCCACGTCGCCTTCCGATTTGCCGATCAGCGCGCGGGCGATCGGCGAGCTGATCGAGATCAGGCCGTGGTCGATGTCCGCTTCGTCGTCGCCGACGATCTGATACTTGACCGGCGCACCCGAATCCAGGTCTTCCAGTTCCACCGTTGCGCCGAACACCACGCGGCCGTCCGCGTCCACCTTGGACGGGTCGATCACCTGCGCGCCGGCCAGCTTCGATTCGATTTCGGCGATACGGCCTTCGATGAAGCCCTGCTTTTCCTTCGCCGCGTCGTATTCCGCGTTTTCCGACAGATCGCCTTGGGCGCGTGCCTCCGCGATCGAGTTGATCACCGCGGGACGCTCAACCGATTTCAGGCGCTGCAATTCATCGCGCAGCATGTCTGCGCCGCGCTTCGTCAATGGAATAGTGCTCATAAACAACTCTAGAGGCTAAAAAACGGCCGTAAAAAAAATCACCGCGGTTAAGTGCATTTCGCGCGGACCAGAGCGCCGGGCGAGACCCGGGCCGAGGCACCTGCGAAACGCCGCTTAACCGCGGCACTTACGTCTTGGACAGGTATTCGAAGCCTTAGTTTAGGCGAGCGTGGAGTCCTTGTAAATCATAGACTTCCAGGTCCTTCAAATAGCGCAAGCCTTCCACCGCGGCCCGCGCGCCGGACATGGTCGTGTAGTACGTGACCTTGTTCGCCTGCGCGCTCATGCGGATCGAACGCGAATCGGCGATCGCCGCGCGGGTCTCGTCGACGGTCGTGAAGACCAGCGCGATCTCGCCGTTCTTGATCATGTCGACAATGTGCGGACGGCCGTCCTTCACCTTGTTGACGACCTTGACCGGCACGCCCGCCGCTTCGATCGCGGCAGCGGTGCCCTTGGTCGCGACGATCGGATAGCCGAGTTCGTGCAGCATGCGCGCGACTTCGACGGCCTTGGGCTTGTCGGCGTCCATCACGGTCAACAGCACCGTGCCCGACTCCGGCAGACGCGAACCCGCCGCGAGTTGCGACTTGAACAACGCTTCGCCGAACGTCTGGCCCACGCCCATCACTTCACCGGTCGAGCGCATTTCCGGTCCGAGCACCGGATCGACTGCCGGGAACTTGACGAACGGGAACACCGCTTCCTTCACGCTGAAGTACGGCGGATCGATTTCCTTCGTCACGCCTTGCTCGGCGAGCTTCTGGCCGACCATCGCGCGCGCCGCGATCTTCGCGAGCGGCAGGCTGGTTGCCTTCGACACGTACGGCACCGTGCGCGATGCACGCGGATTCACTTCGAGCACGTAGATCACGTCCTCTTTCGAACCATCCGCTTGCGGCACTTGCTGGATCGCGAACTGCACGTTCATCAGGCCGATCACGTTCAGCGCCTTGGCCATCGCGCCCGTCTGACGCTTCAGTTCGGCCACGGTTTCCTTCGACAGCGAGTACGGCGGCAGCGAACAAGCCGAGTCGCCCGAGTGCACGCCCGCCTGCTCGATGTGCTCCATCACGCCGCCGATGAACACAGCCTCGCCGTCGGAGATGCAATCGACGTCGCATTCGATCGCGTCGTTCAGGAAGCGGTCGAGCAGCACAGGCGAATCGTTCGACACCTTCACGGCCTCGCGCATGTAGCGCTCGAGATCACGCGGCTCGTGGACGATTTCCATCGCCCGGCCACCCAGCACGTACGACGGACGGACCACCAGCGGGTAGCCGATTTCGTCGGCGAGCTTGAGCGCTTCGTCTTCGGCGCGCGCCGTGCGATTCGGCGGCTGACGCAGGCCGAGATCCTGCAGCAGCTTCTGGAAACGCTCGCGGTCTTCCGCGGCATCGATCATGTCCGGCGAGGTGCCGATGATCGGCACGCCGTTCGCCTCGAGATCGAGCGCGAGCTTCAGCGGCGTTTGGCCGCCGTATTGCACGATCACGCCGACAGGCTTTTCCTTGTCGACGATTTCGAGCACGTCTTCGAGCGTCAGCGATTCGAAATAGAGACGATCGGAGGTGTCGTAGTCGGTCGAAACGGTTTCGGGGTTGCAGTTGACCATGATCGTTTCATAGCCGTCCTCGCGCATGGCGAGCGCCGCGTGCACGCAGCAGTAGTCGAACTCGATGCCCTGGCCGATCCGGTTCGGGCCGCCGCCCAGCACCATGATCTTCTTGTTGCTGGTCGGTTTCGCTTCGCACTCTTCCTCGTAGGTCGAGTACATGTAGGCGGTTTTCGTCGCGAACTCGGCGGCGCACGTGTCGACGCGCTTGTACACCGGACGCACGTTCAACTCGATCCGGCGTTGACGCACTTCGGCCGGCTTCGCGCCGAGCAGCTTCGCGAGACGTCGGTCCGAGAAGCCGCTCTGCTTCACATACTTGAGTTCTTCTTTCGACAGGCTCGCAAGCGTGCGGCCCGTCAGCGCCTTTTCCTTCAGGACGATCTGTTCGATCTGCGCGAGGAACCACGGATCGATCGAGGTCTCCTCGAAGATTTCCGCGGCGCTCATGCCGATGCGGAACGCGTCGCCGACGTACCAGATGCGATCCGGACCGGCTTCGCCGATCTCGCGGATGATCTCGTCGCGGTTGCCGGTCTTTTCGTCCAGGCCGTCGACGCCGACTTCGAGACCGCGCAGCGCCTTCTGGAACGATTCCTGGAAGGTGCGGCCGATCGCCATCACTTCGCCGACCGACTTCATCTGCGTGGTGAGGCGTGAATCGGCTTCGCGGAATTTCTCGAACGCAAAACGCGGGATCTTCGTGACGACGTAGTCGATCGTCGGTTCGAACGACGCCGGCGTCTGGCCGCCGGTGATTTCGTTCTTCAGTTCGTCGAGCGTGTAGCCGACCGCGAGCTTCGCCGCGACCTTCGCGATCGGGAAGCCGGTGGCCTTCGACGCCAACGCCGACGAACGCGACACACGCGGGTTCATTTCGATCACGATCATCCGGCCGTCTTTCGGATTGATCGAGAACTGCACGTTCGAGCCGCCGGTATCGACGCCGATTTCGCGCAGCACCGCGAGCGACGCGTTACGCAACACCTGATATTCCTTGTCGGTGAGCGTTTGCGCCGGCGCGACGGTGATCGAGTCGCCGGTGTGGATGCCCATCGGGTCCAGGTTTTCGATCGAGCAGACGATGATGCAGTTGTCCTTCTTGTCGCGGACCACCTCCATCTCGTACTCTTTCCAGCCGAGCAGCGACTCTTCGATCAGCAATTCGCGAGTGGGCGACAGATCGAGACCGCGCTTGCAGATCTCTTCGAATTCGTCGCGGTTGTAGGCGATGCCGCCGCCCGAACCGCCCAGCGTGAACGACGGGCGGATCACCACCGGATAGCCGCCGCTGCCGGTTTCCGCCGCGATTTTCGCCTGCACCTGCAGCGCTTCTTCCATCGAATGCGCGGTGCCCGATTTGGCCGAACCGAGGCCGATCTTCGTCATCGCGTCCTTGAACTTCTGACGGTCTTCCGCCTTGTCGATCGCTTCCGGCGACGCGCCGATCAACTCGACCGTGTATTTGTCCAGCACGCCGTGCGCATGCAGATCGAGCGCGCAGTTCAGCGCGGTCTGACCGCCCATGGTCGGCAGAATCGCGTCCGGGCGCTCCTTCGCGATGATGCGCTCGACCACTTCCCACGTGATCGGCTCGATGTAGGTCACGTCGGCCGTGTTCGGGTCGGTCATGATCGTCGCCGGATTGCTGTTGACGAGAATGACCTTGTAGCCTTCCTCACGCAACGCCTTGCATGCCTGCGCGCCCGAGTAGTCGAACTCGCACGCCTGGCCGATGATGATCGGACCCGCGCCGATGATGAGGATGCTCTTGATGTCTGTCCGCTTGGGCATAACGCTCTCGCTAATGTATTCCTGAATTCTTTCCGTCGGCGCGCGTCGTTGCTACGCTGCGCGCGCTCTGTTTGTGCGGCTCGCCCGACAGGCGCTGAGCACAGTGAGTGCGCCGAGTGCGTGGCGCGGCTCGGCCGCGCGCGCCGCAACGGCGCTTCACAGGCCCGCTTCTATCGCCTCTTACGCCGCCGCGGTCCTGCCTGCCTTCTTCGCGTCCATCAACCCGGTGAAGCGGTCGAACAGATAGGCGATGTCGTGCGGACCAGGCGATGCTTCCGGGTGCCCCTGGAAGCAGAACGCCGGCTTGTCGGTCAGCGCGAAGCCTTGCAGCGTGCCGTCGAACAACGAGACATGCGTGACCTTGGCGTTGGCCGGCAGCGTGTCGGCGTCGACCGCGAAGCCGTGGTTCTGCGACGTGATGACCACGCGGCCGTCGTCCAGATCCTTCACCGGATGGTTTGCGCCGTGGTGGCCGGTCTTCATCTTCAGGGTCTTCGCGCCGAGAGCGAGCCCCATGATCTGGTGACCGAGGCAGATGCCGAACGTCGGAATGCCGCGCTCGATCAGCTCCTTCGTGGCCGCGATTGCGTAGTCGCACGGTTCCGGATCGCCGGGGCCATTCGAGAGGAAAATGCCGTCCGGGTTGAGCGCGAGCGCGTCAGCCGCGCTGGCTTGCGCCGGCAGCACCGTGACGTGACAGCCACGCTCGGCCAGCATGCGCAGGATGTTGTACTTGACGCCGTAGTCGAACGCGACCACGCGGTACTTCGGCGCATTCTGCTTGCCGTAGCCCGTGCCAAGACGCCATTCGGTCTGGGTCCATTCGTAGGCTTCCTTCGTGGACACGACCTTTGCGAGGTCCATGCCCGAGAGGCCTGGGAACGAACGCGCGAGTTCGATGGCCTTGGCCTCGTCGTCCGAGCCGGCCAGAATCGCGCCGTTCTGTGCGCCCTTGTCGCGCAGAACGCGGGTCAGCTTGCGGGTGTCGAGGCCGGCGATGGCGACCACGCCTTCGTCCTGCAGATACTGCGAGAGCGTGCGCTCCATGCGGAAGTTCGACGCGAGAACCGGCAGATCGCGAATGATCAGGCCGGCGGCATGGACTTTCGTAGCTTCAATGTCTTCAGCATTCACACCGACGTTACCGATGTGCGGATACGTGAGGGTCACGATCTGGCGCGCATAGCTCGGATCAGTCAGGATTTCCTGATAGCCGGTGATAGCGGTGTTGAACACGACTTCGCCGATCGTATGCCCTGGGGCGCCGATGGAATAACCACGAAAGACCGTGCCGTCGGCGAGCGCGAGCAGAGCGGGAGAAAATGACGGCAACACGGGAGACTCCTTGGGGAACACCCTGTTGCCGACCTGTCTATCCGACTGCGAGCCGCAGCGAAAAGCATCCACGGGATGCGCGCGCAGACTCGCTCGCGTACTGCCGTCGACGTTGCAAGGGGCGCGATGAGCCCATTGTCTGGACGGATCGGCTGGGTGCGTGGCCCTTCTTGCTACGCAAACGGCGCGCGGCGGATGAACGGTATGGGAGAGGTAGGCGCTAGGGTGCGGGTTGATAAGCTCAAACCTTGTAATTATAGCCGGAAACTGCCCTTCTCTCCAAATCCGAGATGGGGAGCGAACCAGGGCGCGCGTCCGCAGAAATCGGCGAAACCCTTGCTGGGCGGAGCGCTGCCGCCGTCGGACAAGACCTGCGGCGAGCGGAATCGGGATAGCGTCGGCAAACGCGCTCGGACCGGCGCAGCGCCGCGCGACAGTCTCAGGCCTCGTGCTCCGCATGCAGCACGACCGGCCGAACAGGCGTGCGGCCAGGCAATACGTACCAGACCGCGCTCAACACCTGCAGCCCCACCAGAATGCCCCAGGCGGTCAGATGCGCGACCGCCGGATAGTGGCCGCCGCTCGCCGGCCAGCGCGACAGCACCGCACCCACGCCGATCTGAAAACCGAAGATCAGCAGAAAGATGATGAGCGTGAGCGTGGTGTTCACCCGGCCGGTCATCTGCGCAGGAAAATGCCGTGCCATCACCGCGTAGCTGAGAATGCCGGTGCCGCCGAAAATCCCATACGCCGCCCACAGCAGACCTGCGGGCAGCGGCGCGCGGAACATGATCAGCATTTGCGTCGCAACGTAAAGCGCCATGCCCACGCCGCAAAACGCATACAGCGAGACGCCGCGGCGTTCGAGGACGCGCGCCGCCGCGCCGAAACCCACGCAGCCCGCCATCATCGCAAAGCCCAGAATCGACACCAGCGCGGCCGCCTCGGGCGGCTCGAAGCCCTGAACGTCACGCAACCAGGCCCCCACCCACAGCGATTGCATCGCATAGAACACGCCTTGGGTGACGACCGAGAACGAAGCGATTTTCCAGAACGCGGCGCTGCCCAGGATATGCAAGGTGCCTTTGAATTGAGTGCCAAGACTCGCCTGTCGGCGCGTTTCGTGCGCGTCCGGCGCAAGCGTCCATTGCGCCAGCGCCACCAGCACCGTCAGCAGAACCAGTCCCACGCAGACCGTGCGCCAACTCGCGAAGCCGAGCACCCACGTGAGCGGCGAGCCCACCATCACGCCGCCTAAACCGCCGATCGCCATCACGAGTCCGTTCATCAGCGGCAGGCGCGCCAACGCGAAGTGCTGCGCCAACGCCTTGAAAGCCGCGCCGAGGCACACCGACACGCCGACGCCGATCAGGAGCCGCCCGACCATCATCACGCCGACGCTATGGGCGGCGCCGAACACCCCTATTCCGAGCGCGGCAAACAGCAGGGTCGCGGCGGTCACGCGCCGCGCGCCGAAGTGATCGAGCAACACGCCGGCCGGAATTTGCGCGCCCGCGAAGCCGAGGAAATACAGGCTGGTCAGCAAACCGAGATCGGTTGCCGACAAGCCTAGGTCATGCGTGATGAACGGAGCAAAGCCCAGGTTGACGCCGCGAAACACGTACGAAACGAAGTAACCGGCGGAAAACAGGAGAAAGACGCGCAGTTGGGTCGACGACATAAGCTTCGATCGGGGCGGCCGGTCGGCCAAAGCTCGAACGATAAAGGAAATCCGTCGAACTCGCCCGCGATGAACCGCACAACGAAAAACGCCGTCACACAGGTGACGGCGTTGGCAAGACTTCGGTGCGAGCGCATCGCTAGTACTGCGTGGCCTCACTACCGAGGCGGAGCGGCTTTTCGCGCTATTTGCTCTTCTTCGTGTCCGCCGCGGTTTTCGACACCTTGCTGGATGTGGAAGCCGACGCTTTCGTCACCTTGCCCTTGCTCGCGGATGCCGCCGGCTTGCCGGCTTTGCCCGCGGGCTCGGCCACCTTGACCACCGCTGAACGGCCACGGCCCTTCTTCGTGTCACCAACGCGCGTGCCGATTTTCTGGACGCCGCCGCCTTGCACGTTGGTGGCAATGCGTTCGGGGCCGGGTTCGCTCGGCACCGTCTTGCCCACCGGCACGTGCAGCACGATGACCTGGCCACGCGAAACCTCGTTACGATGCGTGCGATTCCACGACTTTAACTGGCCGAGCGAAACGCCGTAGCGTGCGGCAATCGCCGCCATGCTCTGATTGCGGCGCACGCGGATCAACATCTTGCGGGTATCGGGGACGTCCGGTTCCATCGCCAGAACCGCGCTTTCGGCAACATCGGCGCTGATGTCCTCGTCGTCGTCCGAACCGCGCGGCACCACGATCGTGGAGCCCGGCTTAAGACGCATGCCGGCCGGAATCTTGTTCACTTCCATCAGCGTGTCGGCGTCGACGCCGATTTTTTGCGCGATCGCCGCCGGCGCCGAACGCTCCGTGACGGTGTAGGTAGTCCACGAGGACAGCGAACCCGAATACGTCTTCAGATTGCGCTCGAAGGCGCTCGCGTTGTCGAACGGCAGCAGGATCTGCGGCTGCGTGGCGCCGAGAATCACCGGCTTCCTGAACGATGGATTCAGCGAACGGAATTCATCCAACGAAAGATTCGCCAGCTTGGCAGCCGTGTCCACATCGATATCGTGCGAGGTGGTGACCGTGACGAAATACGGGTGATTCGGAATCGACGGCAACGCGAGCCCGTACATTTGCGGGTTCGCCACGATGTTTTTCACCGCCTGCAGCTTCGGCACGTAGTTGCGCGTCTCGTTCGGCATGCGCAAGCTGAGGTAGTCGGTGGGCAAGCCCGCCGCTTCATTGCGCGCGATTGCGCGCTGCACGTTGCCCTCACCCCAGTTGTACGCGGCGAGCGCGAGCTGCCAGTCGCCGAACATGTCATGCAGACGCGACAGATAGTCGAGCGCGGCACTGGTCGAGGCCAGCACGTCGCGACGCTCGTCCTGCCACATGTTCTGCTTGAGGTTGTAGGTGCGGCCGGTGCCGGGCATGAACTGCCACATGCCGGCCGCCTTCGCCACGGACAAAGCCTGCGGGCTGTACGCCGATTCGATGAATGGCAGCAACGCGAGCTCGGTCGGCATATGGCGCGCCTCGAGTTCCTCCACGATGTGGTACAGGTACTTCTGCGAGCGCTCGGTCATGCGCTGCACGTAATCGGGACGCTGCGCGTACCAGTTGACCTGCATGTCGACGAGGTCGGTCTGCAAATCCGGCATTTGAAAACCGCGGCGAATACGGCCCCAAAGATCGGCATCCGCGCTGGTCAGTTGAGTGACTGAACCCTGATCGACGTTGATCGTCTCTTTGGCGGTGGCTGTCTTGCGAAGGGCGTCGGCTACGGCTTGCTGACTGGCGGGATTTGTTGCGGTGGTGGGGCTATTCGTTGTCGGTCCCTGGCTCGCGCAAGCGGCGAGTGTCAGGACCAGCAACGCACTTAAGATAAATCTCATGAACGTCTCGGTTTCCACAAGGGCTGGAATTTGAGCCGATAGTACGAAACGCCAACGTCCGCGTCAATCGGAAAATTACGAAAAAATCAAGTAAATCTAGGGCTTGGCGAATTTTTCGGATTATTCCCCTGAACAACACCCTCATGCGAATCCGGTTAACGGAAGCGGTTTTTCCATTCACGCATCAATGTGAACGCCGCCAACCGGTCAGAGACCTTCTCATGCAATTGCGCCTGCAAGCTCGCTTGAACGGCCGGATTGCCGGCGCGCAAAAACGGATTCACGGCGCGTTCGTGGGCGATGGTGGTGGGCAGTGTCGGCGTATTGCGCGCGCGGAGTTCGCTCGCCTTGTCGCGCCAGGCTTGCAGCTCGGCATTGTCCGGCTCGCAGGCGAGCGCGAAGCGGATGTTCGACAGCGTGTACTCGTGCGCGCAGTGGACCTCGGTCGCGCCGGGCAGCGCGGCGAGCGAATCCAGCGAGGCAAGCATCTGTTGCGGCGTGCCTTCGAACAGCCGGCCGCAACCGCAAGCGAACAGCGTGTCGCCACAGAACACGTGCGGCGTGCCGCGCGGGTCCGCCGCCTGGAAGTAGGCAATATGTCCGCTCGTGTGACCAGGCACCTCGAGCACGCTGAATTCGAGCGCGGGGGCCGCGATCGTCACGTGATCACCATTTCGGAGACGGTGTGTGAGATGCTCGATCGCTTCACCGGCGGGGCCGTACACGGGAACGGCCTGGCCATTCAGCAGATCGGCCACCCCGCCGACGTGGTCTTGATGATGGTGCGTGAGTAAAATAGCGCTCAGCCGCCAACCTCGTTTCGCCAGATAGGCGCGCACGGGTGCGGCTTCGCCCGGATCGACGACCACCGCCTGGTGTCCGTCGGAAACGACCCAGATGTAATTGTCTTCAAACGCCGGGACCGGTACGTACTCGAGCGCATTCATAGGCGACGCATTTTGATATGACTGACCGAGCGATTATAGACTGGCCCGCCTGGACCGATTCACCGCCTGGCCGCTACGTGCTCGAGTGGGAGCAGACCCAGCTCGACCGCGTGGTGTCGGACGTGTTCGGTTACCACGCGCTGCAACTTGGCCTGCCGCAGCTCGACGCCTTGCGCGAAAACCGCATGCCGTGCCGCGGGCTGGTGCTCGATGCCGCGAGCGGCGCGAGCGCGCCCTACACTTTTCCGCGTGGCCCGGCGCAGGCCGGCAACGGCTCCGCGGGTAACCGCGCCGCGCAAGCCGAGCCCACCGTCCTGACCGCGCCGTCCGGACGCAGCGCGGTATGGTGCGATCTGCTCGACTTGCCGTTCGAAGCGCAAAGCGTCGACCTGATCGTGATGCCGCACACGCTGGAATTCACCAGCGACCCGCACCGGCTGCTGCGCGAAGCCGAGCGCGTGCTGATGCCCGAAGGCCAGTTGATCATTCTCGGCTTCAACTCGCTGTCGTTATGGGGCGCGCGACAATCGGTCGGCAAAATGACCGGGCGGCCCTTTGTGCCCGCCGCGGTCGATCTGATCGCCTTCACGCGCCTGAAGGACTGGATCAAGCTACTGGGTTTCGACCTTGAACGCGGGCGCTTCGGCTGCTATCGTCCGCCCCTCGGCAGCGATCAGTGGCTGTCCCGCTACGGTTTCATGGAAGCCGCCGGCGACCGCTGGTGGCCGATTTTCGGCGCGACCTACATGATCAAGGCGATCAAGCGCGTGCGCGGCATGCGTCTCGTCGGCCCGCTGAAAGTGAAGAAACCCGTCCTCGCTCCGGGCCTCGCGCCCGCCGCCACACCGAACACACGCAACCACACTCAATGACTTCCGATCACATCGATATTTATACCGACGGCGCCTGCAAGGGCAACCCCGGCCCCGGCGGCTGGGGCGCGTTGCTGCGCTTCGGCGACCAGGAAAAAGAACTGTTCGGCGGCGAGGCGAATACCACCAACAATCGCATGGAACTGATGGGCGTGATTGCCGCGCTCGAAGCGCTGAAGCGCCCCTGCAAGGCGGTCGTGCATACCGACTCGCAGTACGTGCAGAAGGGCATCAGCGAATGGATTCACGGCTGGAAAAAGAAAGGCTGGATCACCGCCGCGAAGCAGCCGGTGAAGAACGCCGATTTGTGGAAGCGGCTCGACGCGCTCGTCGCGCAACACGAAATCGAATGGCGCTGGGTGCGCGGCCACAATGGCCACCCGGAAAACGAACGCGCCGATCAACTGGCCAATCGCGGCGTCGCGTCGCTCGCCGAACTGTGACGTCCGCCGCCGCGCCGGCACCCATGCGCGCACCGTCTTTTTTGCTGCAATTTTTTGAAGCAGGCTAATCCCCCATGCGCCAACTCATCCTCGATACCGAAACCACCGGCCTGAATGCACGCACCGGCGACCGGATTCTCGAACTCGGTTGCGTCGAACTCGTGAACCGCCGGCTAACCGGCAACAACCTGCACTTCTACATCAATCCGGAACGCGACAGCGATCCGGGCGCGCTGGCGGTGCACGGCTTGACCACCGAGTTCCTGAGCGACAAGCCGAAGTTCGGCGAGATCGCCGACCAGATCCGCGACTTCATCCAGGGTGCGGACCTGATCATTCACAACGCACCATTCGATATCGGCTTCCTCGACGCCGAGTTCGCCCTGCTGGGTCTGCCGCCCGTCAGCACCTATTGCGGGGAAATCATCGACACGCTCGCGCGCGCCAAGCAGATGTTCCCCGGCAAGCGCAATTCACTCGACGCGCTGTGCGATCGCTTCGGCATCAGCAACGCGCACCGTACGCTGCACGGCGCGCTGCTCGACTCGGAGTTGCTCGCCGAGGTCTATCTGGCGATGACGCGCGGCCAGGAAAGCCTCGTCATCGACATGCTCGGCGAGTCTCACGCGAATGGAAACGAGCATGCGCCGCGTGTGGCGATCGACTCGCTCGAACTGGTCGTGATCGCCGCCTGCGACGACGAAATCGTGGCGCATCAGGCCGTGCTGGACGGTCTCGACAAGGCGGTCAAGGGCACGAGCGTGTGGCGCCTCGAAACCGTGCCCGCAGCGGATGAGCAAGCCGCTTAAAAAATACTGGACGCGTAAAAAAAACCCTGACATAATTCGGCTCTCTTCGGGTGGTTAGCTCAGCGGTAGAGCACTGCCTTCACACGGCAGGGGTCACTGGTTCGATCCCAGTACTACCCACCAGAATTTTGGTGTGTCGATCACCGAAGACTAAAGGGCTTATGCAGAAATGCGTAGGCCCTTTTCTATTTGCCGCTCAAGCTTCAGCGTCTGATTGCATGCCGCAGTGCGCCAGCCTCGTCAGGCTTGCGCGTCAACACCGAAACTTCGTACGATTGCAGCCGCCAGGCACTTGCTGATATAGTCGGCACTCAGGCATTCGCCCCGTCCATCTTCTTCACCTCATTCGACGATAGGGAGGTGTCACATGTTTGCAGTGCACATCGCCATCCCTTACATGGTCTCGCGACCTTAATCCGTCGCTTACGCGGCTCCGCCTGAACCCGGCGTTCCGCGCAAAATCCCAGACAGTCCACAGTTTCATTGCCGGTGCTTTCCGGCACGCTTCGACTGTCTCGTCCTCTCGCTTCCGACTGGAACCTCGGTGCGCTCACGCGTCGCCGGGTCGTCGCAAATGAACAGAAAAAAACTCGACTTTCGCGGACAAGCCTTCAAGGACGTCCTCGGCTTCACCTTCCTGCATTGGGCGCGGCAGCCTTGGCGCATCGTCGCCATCACGGTGCTCGTGCTGCTCTCGGCCGTGGCGGACGTGCTCACGCCGATGTTCGCCGGGCATCTCGTCGACGCGATCGCGTCCGGCTCGGCCGGCAACGCC
The DNA here is from genome assembly GCF_052045835.1 of Paraburkholderia sp. 22099. Classification (NCBI taxonomy): domain Bacteria; kingdom Pseudomonadati; phylum Pseudomonadota; class Betaproteobacteria; order Burkholderiales; family Burkholderiaceae; genus Paraburkholderia; species Paraburkholderia sp. 22099. Next base: position 82,730 of record NZ_JBQEPU010000020.1, read on the forward strand.
GTCGCCTGGCACGCCGCGCTCGCCTTCGGCCTGCTGAGCGCGCTTGGGCTCGGCGCCACCCTGCTTCGCCAGGGCGTGTTCTTTCATATCATCAAGCTCACGCTCAAGATGATGAGCGAGGTCGCCGCGAACGCGTTTCATCGCGTGCAGCGCTTTTCGACCGACTGGCACGCCAACAGCTTCGCCGGCTCGACCGTGCGGAAGATCACGCGCGGCATGTGGGCGCTCGACCTGCTCAACGATACGCTGCTGATCGCCCTGTTCCCGTCGCTGGTCATGCTGGTCGGCGCAACGGCCTTGCTCGGCTGGCGCTGGCCGATGATGGGCGCGGTCGTCGGCATCGGTTCGGTGTTGTATATCGCGGTGACCGTGGCCCTGTCGCTCGGCTTCGTGGCGCCCGCCGCGCGCCTTGCGAATGCGTGGGACACGCGCATGGGCGGCGCGCTCGCCGACTCCGTCAGTTGCAACGGCGTGGTAAAGGCGTTCGGTGCCGAGGAGCGCGAAGAAGCGCTGCTTGCGGGCGTGATCGGCAAGTGGCGTCATCGCACGCGCCGCACGTGGATGCGCGGCACCATCAATGGCGGCGTGCAGGGCGGCATGCTGGTGGCGATTCAGGCTGCGATTCTCGGCGCCGCGCTGCTGTTGTGGATGCGCGGCGAGGCGAGTGTCGGCGACATCACGTTCGCGCTCACCATGTTTTTCATGCTGCAAGGTTATCTGCGCGAGGTGGGCATGCACATCCGCAATCTGCAGCGTTCGGTCAACGACATGGAAGAACTGGTGTCGCTGGAACGTCAGCCGCTCGGCATCGAGGATCAGCCGGGCGCGGGTCCGATCGTGATCGGCAAGGGCGAGATTCGTTTCGAGCACGTCACCTTCCATTACGGTGCGAACGCCGCGCCGCTCTACGACAACTTCTCCGTGCGGATCGCGCCCGGAGAACGCGTCGGACTGGTCGGCCATTCGGGTTCGGGCAAGACGACCTTCATCAAGCTGATCCAACGCCTTTACGATCTGTCGGAAGGCCGCATCACGATCGACGGTCAGGACATCGCGCATGTGCGGCAAGCGTCGTTGCGCAGCCAGATCGCGATCGTTCAGCAGGAGCCGGTGCTGTTTCACCGCTCGCTCGCGGAGAACATTGCGTATGCGCGGCCCGGCGCGAGCCGCGCCGAGATCGAGCGCGCCGCGAGGCTCGCCAGCGCGCACGACTTCATCGCGGCGCTGCCCAACGGCTACGACACGCTGGTCGGCGAACGCGGGGTGAAGCTGTCGGGCGGCGAGCGTCAGCGCGTGGCGATCGCGCGCGCGTTCCTCGCCAACGCGCCGATCCTGATTCTGGACGAAGCCACCTCGAGCCTCGACAGTGAAAGCGAGATGCTGATCCAGCAGGCCATGGAACGGCTGATGATGGGCCGCACGACGCTAGTGGTGGCGCACCGCCTGTCCACCGTGCGGGCACTCGACCGGTTGCTGGTGCTGGACAAGGGCAAGGTCATCGAGGAAGGCAGTCACGATGCGCTGATCAAGCTCGAGAACGGGCTGTACCGGCGGTTGTTCGAACGTCAGGCGCTGGAACTCACCAAGGGCTTGAGCGAGCCGGATACCTTGCCCGAGACGGCGGCCGCCAAGGCAAACCGGACAGATGATTCCAGTCTGCTCGTGGGGAAGTAACTTGCAACGAATGTGTGGAACGTCGAGCGGAGACCGCCGGTAAGTACCGGTAGCAAACGGTTTGCGCTGGCGTTTCACACGCTTAGCGCGTTGGCCGTACAACGCGACGGCACGCCCCGCCCGGTTTTATCGTTGGGGCGCGCCAGCTACACCGCGCCCGCGGACAAGCCAATGCCGCGCGCCATTCCCGCGGCCGCGAACACCATCAAAACCAGCAGCACCGTTTGGATCACGCTGAGGTGGGCATACGAACGCGCCTTTCGAAGATCCGGCGCGGCGCCCTTCCTCACCGCGGCGCGCCAGCGCATCAGCGCCAGCATCGACGGTACTTCGAGGACGAGAATCACCACGAGCAGCGTCATCTTGACGTGAAAGAGCGGCTCATGCAGGTAGTAGTCCGCGCCTTTTTCGTAGGTGCCGAAGACGCGCATCAAGCCGGTAATGACGAGCACCAGTGCCGAGAGGCCCCAGCGGGTGTCGGCGCGGAACAGGGATCGCAAGGCCGCGGGCACAGTGGCTCGGCGTAGCGCCCAGGTACGCCGGAGAATCGACGCGAGCGCGAACCCATAAGCGAGCAGATGAATGGCGGCAAGCAACCAGCGAACCAGCATAGCGACTCCTGCAAACGACGCGATACGATCGGTGTACGTCTGACCCGCCGGCCTTGCAGCGCCGTGCGGCACTCACTTCATTATCGACCAGCGCTTACTTTACGACGCCCGCTTCGGCCACCGCGTGTGGCCGACTGCACAAAGCGTCGGATTCAGACTTGCTGCAAAGACGTGTCGAGCGCACGCGCGGCGACCCGATCGCCTTCGGTAGTCAGCGCGGTGCGGAATACGGTCTGTCGGTTATGGCCGGCAGCAGCCGGCGAGTCCCACAGCAATTCGATTTTCGGGCGGCGGCCGAAGGCGCCGCGCGCCAGCGACGGCGCAGCGGTCGAGCGAGGCGCCGCGTGCCCGTCCGGCTCGCCGGCCGTCGCGAACACCACCGTGCGAGCGGCCGCCGGCGTGCCGCGCACGCCTTGCGCGGCGGCCCAACGCACCGACAATTCGCGAGCGTCGTACTGCCCCACCTTGCGACGCTCGGCCCACACGCTCACTGTGCGCGTGACGGGATCGAGCGCAACCGCATAGCGGCCGATCGCAAAGCGGCGCGCGGCGACATTGGTTCGCCACAGCGCGCGCGGGCGGCAGATCCACAAGACCGCCGCGTATAGCGCCGGCGCGGCCAGCAGCCAGCCGTTGGTGGCCGCCACCGTTTGCACGGTGCGCCGCCAACCGGCGCTCGCCGCGAACGCGCCCACCGACCAGACCGCGAACAGGAATCCAAGGAAAGCAAACAGACGCAGCGCCTGGCGCAGCCATTGCGGCAGCGGATGAAACGGACGCTCGGCCACGGCGCGCGCGCCGGGCAGGAAGATCAGCAGGAACAGGAACACGAGGTTGATGCACGCCCACGGCGAGGACACCATCGCCGACAGCGCCGCGCCCAGGTCCATCTGCGCCATCGAAAACAGCCAGCGAGCCAGAAGCACGAGACCGATGGCGCGCAGCGCGAAAATCGTTCCGGCGCCGGGCGCCGCGTTCGCGCGCGTCTCTTTCGTTCTCGCCAAGGCATCCTCCTGTCGTCGGCGGCGCCGCAGCCAAATTTGCGGCACGGCCATTATAGGGATATTACGGAGGGTGACCCATTCTTGCAGACACGAAACCCTCCATTTCCGCCGCTCCTCGGGAAAAACGCGGCGCGCATGCAACAACGCCCCGCGGCGAGTGGCTCACGGGGCGTTATTCGCGGTTCAGTGAGCGCCCAAAAGCGCCTGGTGAACCGGCTTGACTGCTTTTACCTATGGCGCATTAGCTGGCGTTGACTTCGCGCAGCACCGTGCGATGCTTCTGACGCAGCAGTTCTTCGTAGGTGGCGACGTAGTTCTGCGCCATGACCTTCGACGAAAAGCGCGACTCGAACGCCTTGCGCACCGTTTCGCGCGGCAGCGTGTGCAGACGCTTGACCGCGGCGACCGCGCTGATTTCATCTTCGACGACAAAACCCGACACGCCGTTTTCGATCACTTCCGGCACCGAGCCGCGATTGAACGCGATCACCGGCGTGCCGCAAGCCATGGCTTCGATCATCACCAGACCGAAGGGCTCCGGCCAGTCGATCGGGAACAGCAGCGCGTGGGCGTTGCCGAGGAACTCGGTCTTTTCCGATTCGCTGATTTCGCCGATGTACTCGACGTGCGGCAGCGACATGAGCGGCTTGATCACTTCTTCGTAATAGGCGCGGTCGGCCTTGTCGAGCTTCGCGGCAACCTTGATCGGCATGCCGGCTTGCTGGGCGATGCGAATCGCGGTGTCCAGACGCTTTTCCGGCGAGATGCGGCCGAGGAACGCGAGGTAGCTCGGCTTCACGTCCTTGATCGGCGTGAGCAGGTTTTCCGGCAGGCCGTGATAGACGGTTTGCAGCCAGTTCGCCTGCGGCAGCGGAATACGCTGGTTGTCCGAAATCGACACCACCGGCACGTCGCTGAACGTGTTGAAGATCGGCTGCAATTCCGGCAGATCGAGACGGCCATGCAGCGTGGTCACGAACGGCACCGGCTGGCGGGCGAACAGCGAGAACGGGTAATAGTCGATATGGAAATGCAGCACGTCGAATTCGTCCGCGCGGCGGCGCACTTCCTCGAGCAACAGCATGTGCGGCGCCATCACGTCGCGAATGGTCGGATCGAGGCGCAGCGCCTGCGGCCAGAATGCTTCGAGTTTTGCCGAGGTTTGCGAATCGCCGCTCGCGAACAGCGTCACATCATGGCCCTGTTCGACCAGCGCTTCGGTCAGGTAGGACACGACGCGTTCCGTACCACCGTACAGCTTGGGAGGAACCGCCTCGTGCAACGGAGCGATTTGAGCGATTCGCATAATGAAGAACTCCTCGTAAAAAATCAGGCAAAGGTACTGCGTTTGATAAAAGCGACTCGCTTGCTCGCCCGGGCCGCCTGCCGGATATGCCGGCGCGGCCTGATTCTTCGAGAAATCTTGCGATGGGTCGCCTGGATAGTGGCCCAGACCAGTCGATCACCGTCTGCGCATGTGCCGGTAAACGCACTCGCGCGGCCTACGTTGACAAACTGTCAGAAATTTCAGGAGCCTACGGAGCACGCATTATCGATGCCCGAATCCTTGCCGCGCCACGACATTTCAAAGTCTTTACGTTGTTACACGAGGGAAACACTTTACAAACCCTTGTTTTATAAGGCGGTTCTACAGTGGCGGTTGGCCTTGGACAGGTCCGGTCGACCCGACATGTGCAAGCTCTTGCAAGCTTGCGCGTCAACTTTACCGGCAGCGTTGAAGCAATGACGCGCCTCGGTTGAAGGCAATTTGTAATTGTATCTCGAAACTTTTCGCAGCCGGCGTGAACCCCACGCCGTGCTGGGCGGTCGAGCAACTACAGGTTGTGCAGTTCTATCGCGAAATCACTCGCGTCATGGCCCGGATACCCAGGGCGTAATCGCTTTTGCATGTTTACAATGCGAAGCATCGGGTTCGCGGCGAACCCTTTTTTCCGTATGGCCCGCGCTTTGCATGCGCAAGCCGAAACCCATCGAACCCACGATCAATTTGGAACACTTAACCATCGCCCAGCGCAACGCCCAGAACGCAAAGCTCGCGAGCTATGCGCATCGGCCGCTTGCGTTTCTTTTCCGCTTTATTCGCCGCCACCCGCTCGCGCATGCGATCGTCGTGTGCAGCGTATTCGCGGCCGTGGGCTGTGCGCTCGCATCGCAATACGCGATCAAACACCTGATCGACGTGCTCGGCCAGGGCCGGCATCATCCCGGTCCGCTGTGGGGGGCGTTCGCCATCCTGGTCGGCCTGATCGCCGCCGACAACCTGCTGTGGCGGGTCGGCGGCTGGGTCGCCGCGCACACGTTCGTCGCCGTGACCGGCGACTTGCGGCGCGATCTGTTCCAGTATTTGAGCGGACACTCGCCGACCTATTACTCGGAGAAGCAGCCGGGCATGCTCGCGAGCCGGATCACGGCCACCTCGAACGCGGTGTACACCGCCGAGAACACCACCGCCTGGAACGTGCTGCCGCCGTGCATCGCGGTGCTGGGCGCGATCGTGATGATCACCGCGGTGAATCCGCTGATGGCCGGCGGCCTGATGCTGTGCTCGGCGATCCTGTCGGTCGTGCTGTACAAGCTCGCCGGCCGCGGCTCGGCGCGTCATCATCATTTCGCCACCCGGGCGGCCTCCGTGGACGGCGAACTGGTCGACGTGATCAGCAACATGGGCCTCGTGCGCGCGTTCGGCATGACGTTTCGCGAGCAGCAGCGTTTCGGCGCGACCGTCAAGGCGGAAATGGAGGCGCGCCAGCAGAGCCTGCTGTATCTGGAGAAGCTGCGCCTGCTGCACGCGGTGATCACCGCGTTGCTCTCGGCCGGTTTGCTCGGCTGGGCGCTGTGGCTGTGGGACCAGGGCCGGGCGACTTCCGGCGACATCGTGCTCGTCAGTTCGCTCGGCTTCACGATTCTGCACGGCACGCGCGATCTGGCCGTGGCGCTCGTCGACGTCACGCAGCACGTGGCGCGGCTCGCGGAGGCTGTGCGCACGCTGCTCGAACCGCACGGCATGCCGGATCGCGACGGCGCGACGGAACTCGTGCCGCAAGGCGGCCGGGTCGACTTCGAAGGCGTGACGTTCGCCTACCCGCGCCGCCGTCCGATTCTCGATCACTTCGATTTGCATATCGAGGCGGGCCAGCGGGTCGGCCTGATCGGCAAGTCGGGCGCGGGCAAGTCCACCGTGCTGGCGCTGCTGCAGCGTTTCTATGAGACCCAGGGCGGCGCGATCAGGATCGACGGCCAGGACATCGCCACCATCACTCAGGACAGCCTGCGCCATGCGATCGCGCTGGTGCCGCAGGATATCTCGCTGTTCCATCGCACCGTGTACGAGAACATCGCCTATGGCCGTCCCGAAGCGAGCCGCGAAGAAGTGCTCGCCGCCGCCCGCGAGGCGCGTTGCACGGACTTCATCGAGGCGATGCCGGAAGGCTTCGACACGATTGTCGGCGACCGCGGGGTGAAGCTTTCCGGCGGCCAGCGTCAACGCATCGCGATCGCTCGGGCGATCCTGAAGAACGCGCCGATCCTGCTGCTGGACGAAGCCACCTCGGCGCTCGACAGCGCGTCGGAAGAAGCGATCCAGAAAGCGCTCGACCGCCTGATGGTGGGCCGCACGGTGATCGCGATCGCGCACCGCCTGTCGACGCTGAACAACTTCGACCGGATCATCGTGATGAGCGCCGGCAAGGTGATCGACGACGGCAGCCCGGAAGAGCTGCGCCTGCGCCCCGGTCTGTACCGCGATCTGCTGTCGAAGCAGTACGGCAAGGGCGCGACGCTGCATGTCGGCGGCAAGAAAGTCGACGAACAGCACGTGGTCTGAGCCACGCGCGACGCGCTGTAACCCCGCGCTGCGACCCGTCAGCAAGCTACAAACAGAAAAGCCGCTCGAAAGCGGCTTTTCTGTTTTTCCGAACCTCGGGAGGCAGCCTTTTTAAAGCGCTATCCGGCCAGCGTTTCGCGCGCCGCCTTTTTCCCCGCCACGGCGCGCACCTTCCCGCTTCTGGTGCTCCGTGCACCATTCCCCGCGCCGTCGACACCTTGCAGATCGCGCATGAAGTTATCGCGCCACACCGACACATTGTTCTCCCGCAACTGCACCATCATGTCGCGATGACGCGCCTGGCGCTCCGCAAGCGGCATGTCCAATGCGCGAGCAAGCGCTTCGGCCATGCCGTCGATATCGACCGGATTCACGATCAGCGCGCCATCCAGTTCCTGCGCCGCGCCGGCAAAGCGTGACAGCACGAGCACACCCGGATTCTCCGGGTCTTGCGCCGACACATATTCCTTGGCGACGAGGTTCATGCCGTCGCGCAACGGCGTGACATAACCGACGTGCGCGGTGCGAAACAGCGCGGCCAGCACCGAGCGCTCGTATTGCTTGTGAATGTAGAGAATCGGCGTCCAGTCCAGTTCGGCGAAGCGGCCATTGATGCGTCCCGACTCCCCTTCGAGTTGCAGACGAATGTCCTGGTACGCGTGCAGGTCAGCGCGCGTGGGCGGCGCGATTTGCAGGAACGACACCTTGTTGCGTTGCGCCGTCGCATGTTCGAGCAGACGCTCGAAGGCACGGAAACGCTCGACCAGCCCCTTCGAATAATCGAGGCGGTCCACGCTCATGATCAGCTTGCGCGAATGCAGCGTCGCCTTCATCGTGCGCACCGGTTTGCCGCGCTCGCCGGCTTTCGCCAGTTCGGCGATCTCGTCCGGATAGACGCCGATCGGGTACGCCGACGCGCGCAACGTGCGGCCGAACGCGTGAACGGTGAGCGGACCGCTCGCCGATGCGTCGACCGTGCCGTTCGCCTCGTTGACGATGTAATCGCAGAACGCGCGCAAGTCCGGCCTGGTCTGGAAGCCCAGCAGATCGAACGAACACAGCGCCTCGACCAGTTCCCGATGCGGCGGCACCGCGAGCAGCACCTGCGAAGCCGGAAACGGAATATGCAGAAAGAAGCCGATGCGATTTTTCACACCGGCCGCGCGCAACGCCTGCGCGAACGGAATCAGGTGATAGTCGTGGACCCAGATCACGTCGTCGTCGCGCAGAAGCGGCACGAGTTGCTGCGCGAGCCATGCATTGACCCGCCCGTAGCCCTCGAAGTCGTGCCGGTCGTAGTGCAACAGATCGGCGCGGTAGTGGAACGCGGGCCAGAGCGTCGCATTCGAGAAGCCGCGATAGTACTGATCGTAGTCGCGGCGCATCAGCGCGATGGTCGCGAAGGTCACCGGCCCGCGCTCCTCGACCTTGATCCGCGGCTGACCCGAGCTCAGCACGTCGCCGCTCCAGCCGAACCACATGCCGCCGGTTTCCTTCAGCGCGTCGTACACGCCGACCGCCAGACCACCCGCCGCCGGGCCGCCCTCCGAGATCGGCGCAACCCGGTTCGATACGATGATCAGTCGGCTCATGAAGCGCGATTCCCGATACGGTGCGTTAGGTGCGTTGAGCGGCGCGGCGTGGCGATCATGCCCTGTGCGCCGCCGCGATAATCGATTCGACCCAGTCGAGCAGCGCGGAGACCGATTCGATGCGCGTATGCGCCATCGTCTCGCCCACGCCGACCTTGATCGACAGGCCGCCGCGCTCGTTGACGACGGCAAAGCCTTTCTCATCGGTCAGATCGTCGCCGGCGAACACCGCGAAGCGGCCGACGAACGGCGGCTCGTCCAGGAACGCGCGCATCGCGCGGCCCTTGTCGACGTCCTTCGGCTTGATTTCGTAGACCATCTTGCCGGGCTGCAGCACGTATGCGCCGGGGTAATCGGCCACCAGACGCTCGGTCGCCTCGCGCGCCACCGGCTCGCGGTCCGGCGCGTTGCGGTAGTGCAGCGCGAGCGCCGCGCCCTTGATTTCGAGCAGCATGCCGGGATGTTCGTTGACCACCTGCGCGAGCACCTGCTCCATTCGCAACAGCCGCTGATCGTGAAAGCCGATGCGCTGCGTGTCGCCGTTCGCGTCGCGCCGCTCGGCGCCATGCAGGCCGGCAATCGGCAGGTCGGGCATGCCGAGGAACGCGTCGATACTGTCGATGCCGCGGCCCGACACCACCGCGACCGCGCCGTTCGTCAAACGCCGCAGTTCGCTCAGCAGTTCGACCACGCGAGGTTCGACCTGCACGCCATCCGGCGTGGGTGCGAGCTCGACGAGCGTACCGTCGAAATCGAAGAAAAATGCCGTCTCGCTCGGAGACAGGACAGCCGGAAGTACTTGCATCGGTTGGTTTTGCCTTTCAGCCTTGTGCGGCCGGAAAAGTGTGCGCATCTTACCGCGCATCAGTCAATTTTTCGAGAAAGTAAGCGAGGACACAGGCTCGGCCTGACGGCGCGCGGCAAGACCGCTTCGGATTGCATTCAAAAAGAGAACGATCAGGCTGCAGCCGGCTTTCATCGGCGTGCGTCAAATTGCCTCGCAAACCGCGCGCCAGCGGGCGCTCGACGACGCCACCGGAGATTTTGCGATACAGTCGCTGCCACGCCGGACCGTTGCGGTCACGTTCATATTTGCACGATCTCGCGGCTTGGCGGCGATGGCGGCTGCCCTTCAAGCGCCGCTTTTTAATCGAGTCATTGATACCTGCTTTGTTCCCGACCATCTCATCACGACGCCGGCAAGCCGATCGCGCACCGTCAGACCGGCCGCGCCTGGTGCAACGGTTCGCGCTGCGCGCGGTCGTCGCGATCGCCGCGCTGGCAGCGCTCGCCGGCTGCACGCAACGCGCCGAGCCCTGGCACCTGACCAATGTGACCGGGCACTTGCCGGACCTCGACTTCACGCTGACCGCCGACGACGGCCGCGCCGTCGACGGCGATTCGTTCAAGGGCCGCACCGCGCTGGTCTACTTCGGCTACACGCATTGCCCGGATGTCTGCCCGGAAACGATGGGCCGGCTAATGCAAGTGCTCGGCAAGCTCGGCCCCGACGCGCGAAAAGTGCGCATCCTGTTCATCACCGTCGATCCCGCGCGCGATACGCCGCAGGCCCTGCACGATTACGTCGGCGCCTTCGACTCGCAACACGCCGAAGGGTTGACCGGCACCGACCGGCAAATCGAGTCGCTCGCCAAGCGCTACCGCGTCGCCTATCAGATGGAAAAGCGCGACCCGAATGGCAGCTACGAAGTGACCCATAGCTCCGCCGTCTACGTGTTCGATCCGCAAGGCCGCGCGCGTCTGCTGGCCACCGACCACGACACCCCCGATGCGATCGCGCAGGACCTGCGCCGTATCATCGATGACCGCTCCTGACCTTTCCGATTCCACTATGTCGATCAAGAAAAAACCGTTCGCCGCCCTCGCCTGCACCCTCGCCCTTTCGTTCGGTTTCGCTCCGCCCGCGCAAGCCGCCGGCGCGCAGGCGATCAGCGTCAAGGACGCCTGGGTCCGCTGGCTGCCCAACAACTTGCCCGCCGCCGGCTACGCGACGCTCGTGAATGCCAGCGATAAGCCGGTCGATCTCGTCGATATTTCGAGCAGCGATTATGGCGACGCGATGCTGCATCAGACCGTGTCGAACGGTTCGTCGCAGAAGATGGTGATGGTCGACAGGCTCACGGTGCCCGCGCACGGCCAGGTGGCGATTGCGCCGGGCGGCTATCACGTCATGCTCGAAGATGCGAAGCGCAAGATCGCACCGGGCGACACGGTGCGTCTCAAGCTGAAGTTCTCCGACGGCGAAACGCTCGACGCGCCGTTCGCCGTCAAATCGCCGGCCCAGATCAAGTAACCCGCCGCGATGAACCTGCTCTACTGGCTCGATCCCTGGGAGTTTTCGCCGACCGTCGTGATCGCCCTGCTGGTGCCGGCGATCCTCTTCGTGCGCGGCGCGCGCAAAGCGAGGCTGTCGGCCGCCCGGCGCGTTTCCTTCTGGTTCGGGCTGGTGGCGTTATACGTCGCCCTGCATACGCGGCTCGATTATTTCTTCGAGCATGAGTTCTTCATGCATCGCGCGCAGCATCTGGTGCTGCATCACCTCGGGCCGTTCTTCATTGCGCTGTCGTATCCGGGCACCGCATTGCGCGCGGGGATTCCGTTCGACTGGCGGCAGCGCTTCGTGCGGCCCGCGCTCGAAACCCCGGCGGTGCGCAAACTGCTCGATATCGTGATGCATCCGGTGGTCGCGGTCACGTTGTTCGTCGGCCTGATTTACTTCTGGCTGATGTCGCCGGTGCATTTCGTCGCGATGCTCGACTGGCGGCTTTATCGCGTGATGAACTGGAGCATGGTGATCGACGGCCTGCTGTTCTGGTGGCTCGTGCTCGATCCGCGGCCGGCGCCGCCGGCGCGTTTGTCGCCCGGCAAGCGCGTGCTGGTGGTGATCGCCGCGATACCGCCGCAAATCATCCTCGGCGCGTTCATCTTCTTCACGCCGCGCGAGTTGTATCCGATCTATTCGATCTGCGGCCGTGCCTTCACGTGGCTGAGTCCGATGCGCGATCAGCAGATCGGCGGGCTATTGCTGTGGATTCCGGGCTCGATGATGAGCGTGATCGGCGCGCTGGTGGCGCTGCGTCACTGGATGCGGCTCTCCGCTCGCGGACGCCTGCGCGGCGAACGGCGCGCGCTGGCGGCGCAAGCGTTGGCGCGCGGCCAACGCTGAGCCAGGCGTCCGGCACAGGAGCCGGCCGTTCGGCGCACACGCGCCGGGCTTCGTGACGACGCTCAGGCCGAGCGCATCCAGACGTGCGGAATGCCGTCCTCTTCGTGGATTTCCGATACCGGCGCGAAGCCGAACGCCCCATAGAAGCCTTGAAGATGCGCCTGCGCATGCAAACGAACCGGCGTCCGCGGCCACTGCGCGCGGATGTGTTCGAGCGCACGTTCGAGCATCGCGTTGCCGAGACCGATGCCGCGAAAATCCGCGGTGGTCAGCACGCGACCGATACGGATATCGGCATCATCGGCGTCGGGCAACAGCACGCGCAGATAGCCGGCCAGCGGCGGACGCGTTGCGCCGGGCCCGTAGGCCAACAGATGCCAGGCGTCGGTATCGAGCCCGTCGATATCGCCATACAGGCAATTCTGTTCGATGACGAATACCGCGCTGCGCGCGGCCAGCATGGCATAGACTTCGGCGCTCGTGAGTTCGTCGAAGGCTTTCCAGCGCCATTCGATTTCAGCGAGCCGCGCGGCGGCGGTGTGCTTCGGTTCGTTCATGGAAAGGTTCAAAAGAAGTGGGCCGGACCTGGTGGCGGCGATCCGCAATTATGCCGGGCGCGCTGCGCTTAAGCCATGTGGCAGCGCGCGCATCGTTACCCGCACGCATCGTGACGATGCATGCGCAAAAAGCAGCGTGAGACGCTCGCGGCGCACGAAGCACGTCCGGTCCCGCTGACGCCCCGAGCCGCGTTCAGCGGCTATGAACGGTGCGCGCTTTCGACGCCTGCTTGTGGCTGTACATCGCGGCATCGGCCGCCGCCAGCAGTTCGCCGATCGCGCCATGCCGCACCGGATCGTATTGCTTCTGGCCAACGCTATAGCGGATCTGATAACCGCGCTGAGCCTGGGCGTTGCGCGCGTCGAGCAGGTGCGGGCGAATACAGGCGTTCACGCTCAACTCGTGATGCCGCGAGGCATGCGAGACGCGAATCCGCTACGTGCTCGCAAAAACCGGCTCGACGGGATGCGCGAGACAGTCGATCAGGTTGCCGGGACCGCACAGATGCAGCGCGCCCACCACGACCAACGTCCGTTCGGGACGCGTTGGCCAGTCCTTCAAACGCGCCGCCCAGGCGCGATTGCGTGCATCGAGAATCGCCTCGCGGATGCCCGGCAAATTGAACATCGGCGATTCGGCGGCGATGCGCTGCACCTCGGCCAGATCGCCGTCCAGCCAGGCTGCGTGCATCCGCTCGAGCGTGCGCTGCGGTTCCGCCAGATCGGACATCAGCAAGCCGAGCGCGGCGCCGATCGCATCGAGCGGAATCGATTCGAGCGACGCGGCCACTTCCTGCGCGGTCTCCAGATACCGATACGGTTTGCCTTGCGTGATCGCCGAGCGCAGCATGCGCGGCTCGACACCTTCGACCACCTGCTGGAACAACGTCGGCGCGACGATCAACGCCGCCCACGGACGCAGATCGGCGAGCGGCGCCAACGCTCCCTCGAGGGGCCACGCCGCCTCGAGACGGTGCCAGGCATCGGCGGATAGCAGCGACCGCAGCCGGTTTGCGCCGTCGTGCGGATGCGCCTTCAGAAACGGCAGGATCGTCGGCGGATCGGACTCGAAGACCAGCGCTTCGGCCCAGTCGTACGCTTCGGCGATCCACGGCGGCATCTTGCGGCTCGCTGCGGGGAACAGATGCATCGAGCCCAGCAGACGGACCTGGGTGCCGGTGAGTTGTAGATACATGCAGCCTCGGTGCGGACGGGAAAATGATGCGAAGAAGCGAGCGATTCACGTAGTGACGCCGAGCGCAATCCCAACAGCGGAAAAACGCAGCGGTGTTCGAGATGCCGGCTTTGGCCGTGCGTGATTACCCGCACGCGAAGCCGCCATTATCCGCATCTGCGGCACAGCGCACACAGTTGGCGGAATGGTCGTATGCCAACCGACGTTTCCCACGCATGCCCCCCTGTAAAACGACAACACAGATTGGCGACGCGCAAATCGGGTACCGGCCCGGTATGCGTCCCGATAAGAAAAACGTCGAAACGAAAACGTAGAAACAAAAGGGGGAGTAAAACATGTCAACGAAATGGCGACACGGCATCTGGCTTGCCACGATGCTAACCGTAAGCGCTGCGGCGCATGCGGACATAGACTGCAACGGGGGACGCGGTGGGTATCGCATGCAAACATCGGATAGCTGGTTTCACAGCGACAAGCTGAAGCACTTTGCAGTCTCGGCGCCTTTCGGCGCACTGGGCGCCTACCTGACGCGCGACACCGAGCATCCCGTGATTTACGGCACGCTGATCGGTACGATACCTGGCTTGATCAAGGAAGGCATCGACGGCACGTGCCGTGGCGGCGGGTTTTCGTACAAGGATCTGGTCGCCGACGTAGCGGGCGCGCTGACCGGAGCATTGCTGACCAACTGGGCCATCAGCTATAGCCGGGATGGCCGCAGCCGCACCGTCGCGATTTCCTATAGCCGACGCTTCTGAATACCGTATCGACCTGGCGCCGATAGTTGGAAAGCGCCTCGCATCACACTGCGCGCACCGCATTGACATGCATGAGAAGACGCTGAAAAAGAAAAGCCCCGACGAGTCGGGGCTTTTCCTTACATCAACTACTGGAGGCGCGAGCCGGAGTCGAACCGGCCTAAACGGCTTTGCAGGCCGCTGCATAACCGCTTTGCTATCGCGCCGCAAGCGGACTGGAATCTAGCTGCAGATTCGCAGGTTTATCTGGCTGCCAACCTCTGGGACCGGCCTACCAAACAAAAAGGGAAGCGTTGCTTCCCCTTGGTATGGAGCGGGAGACGAGGCTCGAACTCGCGACCTCAACCTTGGCAAGGTTGCGCTCTACCAACTGAGCTACTCCCGCATTGCACTGCTTCACAACGCCTTGCACTTTTACTTCGCCAAACAACTCGTTGCTTTGAAAACTGGAGCGGGAGACGAGGCTCGAACTCGCGACCTCAACCTTGGCAAGGTTGCGCTCTACCAACTGAGCTACTCCCGCGTATTACTGCTTTTGTGCTGCTTACTGCTGCGTTCTTGCTGCTACTGCCTGCCTACTGCTTCCGACGTTTCGAACTGCTCACATCGGAGAAACGAGATTATGGAGAAACGGCTGAAACGTGTCAACCCCTTTTGCGAATGTCTTTAACCGAAAAGATTTCACTCACCGTCTCGTCGCAACGCGCGGTCTTCACGCCCGTCCTTCTTGCCATTACCGGAACGAAATGCACGACGCAGCACACGCGAGAGCCCGCGACAAACCGCGCCGTGAACGAGCCCTCAAACAGCACCGCCGCGCTCGCGGATCTGCGGCCACGCGAGCTTCATGTAGTAGAGCATCGACCAGATGGTCAGGAACGCGGCCAGATAGATGAGCCACAGGCCCCACACGCGCGTATCGACCACGATGCCGCCGCCGAACGGCAACGGCCCGTAGTACAACAGCATTGGAATCGCGACCATCTGGCAAGCGGTTTTGAACTTGCCGAGCGAATTCACCGCCACGCTCTTCGACGCGCCGATCTGCGCCATCCACTCGCGCAGCGCCGAAATCGCGATCTCCCGCCCGACGATCACGAGCGCGATCGCCGAATCGATCCGCGCGAGCTGCACCAGCACGAGCAACGCCGCGGTCACCATCAGCTTGTCGGCGACGGGGTCGAGAAAGGCGCCGAACGCCGAGGTCTGATTCCACTTGCGGGCGAGGAAGCCGTCGAACCAGTCGGTGAGCGCCGCCAGGACGAAGATGGTCGCGGCGGCCACATTGCGGTGCGCCGGGCTCATCATCATGTCAGGCAAATAGAACACGCCGACGACGAGCGGAATCAGGATGATCCGCAACCAAGTCAGGAAAATCGGGAAATTAAACGGCATGGGCAGGCGCAGCGTCTGACAAGGGAGATGCAATTGTGCCGCGTCACAAGGCCTGCCACAAGCAAAGCGGCGCGCGGACAGGGCCCGCGCGCCGCTTATTTGTCGCCTGTTCGTCGCCTGTTCGTCCGCCTATTACCCGCTTTTCACCCACGCATGCACCAACCACCGCGCATCTGGCCGCAAAGGATCAGTGCAATTGCCGATAAATCTGCTCCGCGAGCGCCTGTGAAATCCCTTCGACGCTGGCCAGATCCTCGACGCTGGCCGCCACCACGCCGCGCAGTCCGCCAAAGCGGGCGAGCAGCCGTTGGCGCCGCTTCGCGCCCACGCCCTCGAGTTCCTCGAGCCGCGAGGTCTGGCGCGTTTTGCCGCGCTTCGCGCGCATGCCGGTGATCGCGAAGCGGTGCGCTTCGTCGCGAATCTGCGCGACCAGCATCAACGCCGCGCTTTCCTTGCCGAGTTCGAGCGGCGCGCGGCCGTCGGCGAAAATCAGGGTCTCGAGGCCGACCTTGCGCCCTTCGCCCTTCGCGACGCCGACCAGCATGCCGGTATCGAGACCCAGTTCCGTGAACACCTGGCGCGCGATTTCGACCTGGCCCTTGCCGCCGTCGATCAGCACGATGGTCGGCAAGATGCCGCCCGCCGCCGACGGCTCGGCGGCATCCGACGCGAGCGACGGATCGGCGGCCGCGTCGCTTTGCAACTCGGCGGCTTCGTCGGCGGCATTCGCGGCGGCTTGCGCGACCATCTTCTCGTAGCGGCGCGTGAGCACCTGGCGCATCGCCGCGTAGTCGTCGCCGGGCGTGATGCCGGTGATGTTGTAGCGGCGATATTCGGACGACTGCATCTTGTGATGGTGATACACCACGCACGACGCCTGGGTCGCCTCGCCCATCGTGTGGCTGATGTCGAAACATTCGATTCGCAGATGCGCGAGGTCGTCGCATTCCATGCCGAGCGTATCGGTGAGCGCGCGCGTGCGGGCCTGCTGCGAGCCTTGCTCCGACAGCAGGCGTGCGAGCGCGAGCCGCGCGTTCTGTTCGGCCATCGCGAGCCAGGCGCGCCGTTGGCCTTGCGGCTGACGCAGCACCGTCACCTTGTGGCCGGCCTGCTCGATCAGCACGTCGACGAGTTCGCGGGTGGACGGTGCGTGGCTCACCACCAGCACCGGCGGCACGCGATTGCCCAGGTAATGCTGCGCGATGAACGCTTCGAGCACTTCGGACTCGATGCCGCCGGCCGCGCGGCGTTTGCGCGGCTTCGACGGTTCGGATTCCGACCCGGCTTCGGCATCCGCTTCGCCGAGATCATCTGCCTCGGCTTCGAGCGCGGCGTCTTCGTCTTCCTCTTCTTCCGATGGCATGTCTTGCGCGATCGCGAGCGCGTCGGCGGCGTCCGGCGAGCCGGTTTCGCCGCCCGTGCCTGGTTGCGCGACCAAACCTGCATTGGCCGCGACGTCCACCAGCGCCTCGCCGCGGCCTTCCTCGAGGCCGCCCTCGTCCACCGTCAACGCGCTTTCCACATGCGCCGGGAAATATGCCTTGTCGCCGAGATGCCGGCCGCCGCGCACCATCGCCAGATTCACGCAGACGCGGCCGCCGAGCGCCACCACCGCGAGAATGTCGACGTCGCTATCGCTGCCGACTTCGATTGCCTGCTGATGCAGCACCGTCGACAACGAACTCATCTGATTGCGCACCGCCGCGGCCTGCTCGAACTTCAACTCGCTCGCGAACGCGTGCATCTTCTGCTCGAGCTCCTTCATCACCTCGCCTTGGCGGCCGAGCAGAAAGCGCGACGCGTTGGCGACATCGCGCGCGTAGTCCTCCTCGCTGATGGCCGCGACGCATGGCGCTGTGCAGCGGCCGATCTGGTGCAGCAGACAGGGCCGCGTGCGATTGTTGAACACGGAGTCTTCGCAGGTGCGCAACTGGAACACGCGCTGCAGGATCTGGATGCTTTCGCGCACCGCCCACGCGCTCGGAAACGGACCGAAGTACTGATTCTTGCGATCCACGGCGCCGCGGTAGTACGCCATGCGCGGAAACTTGTGACCGGTGAGCTTGAGGTAGGGGTACGACTTGTCGTCGCGAAACAGGATGTTGTAACGCGGCGCCAGCGCCTTGATCAGGTTGTTTTCGAGCAGCAGCGCCTCGGCCTCGGAACGCGTGACGGTCGTCTCGACGCGCGCGATGCGCGTCACCATCATCGCGATGCGCGGCGACAGCAGCGTCTTCGTGAAGTAGCTCGAGACACGCTTTTTGAGGTCGCGCGCCTTGCCCACGTAAAGCACCGCGCCGTGCGTGTCGTAATAGCGATAGACGCCCGGCAGATGCGGCAATTGGGCGAGCACTTGTTTCGGCTCGAAAACGTCGGTTGCTTCGGGTTCGGTCATGCAGAATCGGTAGGATGGGACGGTCTCGCGAAGCCTTGTTCCGTGTGCCGCGCGCTCCGATGAACCGGCGCGCGCACCGCGAACGAGTGCTTTAGAATCGCCAGTTTAGAACATTCCGCGTGGCTTCGAATCCGTTCGACTCCGCGACCCACGCCATCATGTCCGCCGCCACGCCCCATTGCGAAGCACCGCCCGCCGCGTCCACGGCCATCGCCTGCGATATCTTCTGCGCGGTGATCGACAACTTCGGCGACATCGGCGTGTGCTGGCGCCTCGCGCGCCAGCTCGCGAGCGAACACGGCTGGCAGGTGCGCGTGTTCGTCGACGACCTGCACGCATTCCAGAAGCTGTGCCCATCGCTGGCGCTCGAACGCGCCCGCCAGACGTTGAGCGGCATCGTCATCGAACATTGGCACGAGCCCGCGCATGCGGGCGCTACGCTCGAAGTGGCCGACGTCGTGATCGAAGCGTTCGCCTGCGAACTGCCGCCGATCTACGTCGCCGCGATGGCGCGGCGCGAGCGCGCGCCGGTGTGGGTCAACCTCGAATATCTGAGCGCCGAGGACTGGGTCGCGGATTTTCACCTGCGGCCGTCGCCGCACCCGCGCTACCCGCTCACCAAGACGTTCTTCTTTCCGGGGCTCGGTCCCGGCACGGGCGGCGTGCTGAAAGAACGGCATCTCGACGCCGCGCGCACGGCGTTCGAGACGTCGCCATCCGCGCGCGAGGCATGGTGGCTGGAAACCACCGGCCGCGCGCCGCCGCCCGCCGCGGCCATCGTGGTTTCGCTGTTCGCCTATGAGAACCCCGCTGTCGACAGTCTGCTCGCACAGTGGCGCGACAGCGCCGAGCCGGTCGTGCTGCTGGTGCCGGAAGGCCGCATCTCGGGTGCGATCGCGCGCTTTTTCGGCTTGCCTTCATTCGCCGCGGGCGCGCGGGCCGAACTCGGCAGTCTGACCGCCCACGCCCTCGCCTTTACCCGGCAACCCGCCTACGACGCGCTGCTTTGGGCAAGCGACGTCAACTTCGTGCGCGGCGAAGACTCGTTCGTGCGCGCCCAATGGGCCGCGAAGCCCTTCGTCTGGCACATCTACCCGCAAGCCGACGACTCCCATTTGCCCAAGCTCGACGCCGCCCTCGCCCACTACGCCCGCACGCTGCCCGCCGACGCTCGACACGCCCTCGCGCGCTTCTGGCATGCGTGGAACGGCGCCGGCCGGCCGGACTGGGCGGAATTCCAGCGCCACCGGGCGGTGCTCATGCAGCGCGCGGCCGATTGGGCGGGCGAACTGGCGCAAGTGGGCGACCTCGCGGGAAATCTGGCCTTATTCGCAAAAACTCAGCTAAAATAAGCGGTTATCCAACGGCCGACGACGCAAGCGCGGCCCGATCGCAACAGCGAACCTACCCAGATCGACCTGCCTGATCAACGTGCCTCGAAAGAGGCACGACCCGCTCTCATCATTCCCGGTAAGCAGCGGCGAACGGCAAGAAAATCGGCAAGGACGTGTTCAGCGCATCGGCGCCACTCGTGTACACGCCCGCACAGGGTAAAAAGCAGGTAACGGATTGCAGGGTTTGCATGAGCCGCGCATAGGCGGCGCCATCGTGGATTCCGACAGCGAGCCGGCCTTGTTTCCCGCATCGCTGCCGGCGCGCCCGCTTCAAGCGGCGCGCCGCGCGCAATGCGAGAAGCGCCGAAGCCGCTTGCGCCGTATGCCGTTGAGCAATAGTTGAAGCTACTTATTTCGTACAGGACAGTTTTATGAAGACCGCACAGGAACTCCGCACCGGCAACGTCGTCATGATCGGCGCAGACGCCATGGTCGTGCAAAAGGCCGAATACAACAAATCGGGCCGCAACTCCGCCGTCGTGAAGATGAAGTTCAAGAACCTGCTGACCGGCGCAGGCATGGAAAGCGTCTACAAGGCGGACGACAAGTTCGACGTCGTCGTGCTCGAGCGCAAGGAAGTCACGTACTCGTACTTCGCCGACCCGATGTACGTGTTCATGGACGCCGACTACAACCAGTTCGAAGTCGAAGGCGAGATGATGGGCGACGCGCTTCATTACCTCGAAGACGGCATGGCTTGCGAAGTCGTGTTCTACAACGAGAAGGCGATCTCGGTCGAACTGCCGACTACGCTGGTCCGCGAGATCATCTATACGGAACCGGCTGTGAAGGGCGATACGTCGTCGGGCAAGGTGCTGAAGAACGCCAAGCTCAACACCGGTTTCGAACTGCAAGTGCCGCTTTTCTGCAATATCGGCGACAAGATCGAAATCGACACGCGTACGCACGAATACCGCAGCCGCGCTTAAGCGCGCTGCAAGCCTGACTCTGGCGCCGGGGCAACACCGGCGCCGGAAAAAAATGGCAAAAAAAAGCGCCCGTCCTGGGCGCTTTTTCTTTTTGGCGCCGCCGTGTATCGTTGAGGAAAACTTTACCGGGAACCTTCCCAAAATTGCCCGTCCGCCGTCCAGCTCCCTGCCCCAAGCCGCTGATTCGTTTGGATAAACGCGTCTGGCACAGTCACTGCTTACCATCGAAGAACGCCAGCATGGCTTTATTTTTTTCTCAACTCGGGAGGTGCGAGATGAATAACGACATCGCTGAAGGCAAGTGGAAGCAGTTGATCGGCAAGGCCAAGACGGCATGGGGCGAATTGACGGACGACGAACTGATCCGGGCCGAAGGCCGCGCCGACAAACTCACCGGCCTGATCCAGGAGCGTTACGGTAAAACGCGGGACGAGGCCGAACTCGAAGTACGCCGCTTCTTCGATAGCAACCGGGATTTCTGACCGACCCTGTGAAGAAAGTGCCCGTGTCTGGCCACGTCATAAAGGTCAGGCCGGGCACCGCATCCGCTGAGAAGCAAAAAGGACCAGAACTACATGAGTCGAATCGCCGCCGCCTCGCCTGCATGGAGAGGGACACGCCGTGCGCCGCATTCATGCCGGCCGAGTCGCCGCGCCCGCGCCGCATTGGCAAACGCTGCCCGGGTGGCCTCGCATTCGACCGGCAGTAACGGCCAGCCATCGCGCCCGCGGGTCGCGCCAGAGACTGTCTGGTGCGACCCACACGGTATTCCGCCCATTAAAAAATTGCGCTCGCCATGCCACACGCCCTGATTGTTGAAGACGATCCCAATAGCCTGTCGGGTCTGTCCGCCATCCTCGCCGCCGACGGCTTTTCCGTCGATACCGCGACCACGATCGCCGAGGCACGGGCCGCGCTGACACGCTTCATTCCCGACGTCGTGCTGGTCGACCTGAATCTGCCGGATGGCAGCGGCCTCGATTTGCTGCAGCATCTGCCGGCGCATCCGCCGGGCGGCGCCTTGCCCGTGATCGTGATGACCGGCAACGCGACGGTCGAGAGCGCGATCGAAGGCTTGCGGCACGGCATCTGGGACTATCTGCTCAAGCCGGTCAACATACCGCGTTTGCGCAGTCTGCTCGCGCGTATTCCGCGCCCGTATGAACTCACCGAGGAAGTCCAGACGCTGCGCGCGTCACTGCGCCAGCTCGGCCGTTTCGGCGCGATGCTGGGCCGCGACGGGGCGATCCAGCACGTCTACGACACGATCGAGCATATCGCCCCGACTGAAGCCGCCGTGCTGATCTCCGGCGAGGCCGGCACCGGCAAGCACGTTGCGGCGCGCACGCTGCACGACATGAGCCGGCGCCGCAAGGGTCCGTTCGTCACGTTCGATTGCCGCAGCGCGGGCAGCCTCGCCGCGCAGCGCTCGCTCGACAGCCTGCTGTTCGGCCACGAACGCGGTGCGTTCAGCGGCGCGGAGCAGCGCGAACCGGGTCTGTTCGAACAGGCAAGCGGCGGCACGCTCTTCATCGACGAAATCGCCGAATTGCCACGGGTCCAACAGGAAGCGCTGCTGCGCGCGCTCGATTCGCAGACCTTCATGCGGGTCGGCGGCAGCAATCAGGTGGTGACGGACTTCCGGCTGATCGCTTCCACGCGCAAAATGCCGCGCGCGGCGGTCGCCGACGGCAGCCTGCACGAAGATCTCGCGCTGCGGCTGGAAGCCGCCGCCG
Organism: Paraburkholderia sp. 22099; assembly: GCF_052045835.1. Classification (NCBI taxonomy): domain Bacteria; kingdom Pseudomonadati; phylum Pseudomonadota; class Betaproteobacteria; order Burkholderiales; family Burkholderiaceae; genus Paraburkholderia; species Paraburkholderia sp. 22099. The sequence continues at coordinate 105,001 of NZ_JBQEPU010000020.1, forward strand.
TGACGCTGCCGCCGCTGCGCGAACGTGGCGAGGATGCGGCGCTGATCGCTCAGGCGACCGTCGACGAATTGAATCTCGAAGCGGCCGCGCGGGGCACCTCGGAAGCCGCCAAGCAGATCGGCCCGAACTTCCTGCGCGAATGTCTCGCCTACGAGTGGCCGGGCAACGTGCGGGAACTCCAGGATCGCGTGCGGCGTGCGTATCACGCGTCGGGCGATGTGCTGGAATCGTTGCGCGCCGACGAGACGGCTTCCGCGAACGGCCGCGATCTGAACGGCAGCCGCGTGCAGGTCACTGTCGGCACGCCGCTCGCGGACGTCGAGGAAATGCTGATTCGCGCGACGCTCGATGCGGTGGGTGGCACGCGTCATCGCGCGGCGTCGCTGCTGGGGATCAGCCCGAAGACGCTGTACAACAAGTTGCAGCGGATGCGTTTGAACTGAGTCGTGCGATCTTGCGGGCCGGCCAACCGGCCTGAATGAAAACGGCGCCTCGATTGATTCGATGCGCCGTTTTTTTGTCCGCTTAAATGCCACTGCATAATTGCTGCGTGGCTACCGCGTGGCTTATGCGAACGCGCTGCGCAGCAACGCCTGTGCTTGCAGATACTGCGGGTCGGCAACCAGCTTGCTCCACTTCAGCGCCTTGCCGCGCGGCCGCATACGTTTGAGGCGCTGCCGCGATTCCTTCGACGGCGTGAAGCGCAGCGCGTCCAGCACCTTCTCCGCTTCATCCGGCTGATTGCAGACCAAGACCATGTCGCAACCGGCTTCCAGCGCGGCTCTCGCGCCTTCGGTCAGCGTGCCGCCCTGGCGCGCGGCTTCCATCGAAAGATCGTCGCTGAAAATCGCGCCTTCGAAACGCAGCTTGTTGCGCAGAATGTCCTGCAACCAGATGCGCGAGAAACCCGCCGGCTTCGAATCGACCTTCGGATAGACCACATGGGCGGGAAGCACCGATCCCAGCGACAAACCGAGCCAGTCATACGGCGCCACGTCGTCGCGCAGGATTTCGTCGAGCGAGCGGTCGTCGACCGGCATGGCGACGTGCGAGTCCGCGTGCGCGAAACCGTGCCCCGGAAAGTGCTTGCCGCAATTGCTCATGCCGGCCAGCGCGAGGCCGTGGTTGAGGCTCTTCGCCAGCAGCGCCACCACGCGCGGATCGCGGTGAAACGAGCGATCGCCGATCACTTGCGACTGCCCGTAGTTCAGATCGAGCACGGGCGTAAAGCTCATGTCGACGCCGCACGCGCGCAACTCCGAGGCGAGGATGTAGCCGATCGCGGTCGTCACCTTGGTCGCGTGCAGAACGTCGCTGTCCCACAGTGCGCCGAGCTTGCCCATGGACGGCAAGACCGTGAAGCCGTCGGTGCGAAAACGCTGTACGCGCCCGCCCTCGTGGTCGACCGCGATCAGCAGATCCTCGCGGACCGCGCGGATCGAATCGGTCAGCGCGATCAATTGCGCGCGGCTCTCATAGTGGCGCGCGAACAGGATCACGCCGCCGGTCATCGGATGGGCAAGGCGGCGCTTGTCGTCGTGGTTCAGCGTTTTGCCGACCACGTCGAGCATGACCGGTCCGGGAGTTGTTTTCATCGAATTCCGCTAGAAGGAAGCTCAGGGCAAAAAAAGACGCGGCCAGGGCGGCCGCCTTCGAGTTTTATTCGTCGCTGGCGGGCGCGTGCGGAGCGACGGGCTCTCGCGCCACCGCCCCCGTTTCCGCTATGACGAACGACACCGCGTAATCGTGCTCGTCGCTGATCGTCACGCGCGCCGTGATGCCGCGGGCGTCGAGCCACGCGGCCAGTTCGCCCGAGGCGACCACCATCGGCTCGCCGCTCGGCTTGTTGAGCGTTTGCAGCGCGCGCCAGGTCATCGGCCAGTGCATGCCGAGGCCGATCGCTTTCGAGAAGGCTTCTTTCGCCGAAAACCGCGTGGCGAGAAACGCGAGACCGCGCGCCGCCGAACGCGCCTGGCGCGCGTGATAGACGCGCAGCTCGTCAGGCCCGAGCACCTTTTCCGCGAAACGGCCCTTGGTGCGCGTCATGACCGCGGCCACGCGGCTGACCTGAACGATGTCCGTGCCGATGCCGTAGATCGCCATGTGCGACGCCGCCTCGGATCGCATCAGGCGCGAGCGCCGAGACGCGCGGCGACCATGATCGCCTTCATCTCGCGCACCGCGTTGTCCCAGCCGGCGAAGATCGCGTGCGCGACGATCGCATGGCCGATATTCAACTCGACGATGCCCTCGATCGCGGCGATCTGCTGGACGTTCGTGTAATGCAGACCGTGGCCCGCATTCACCTTGATGCCGAGCGTCGCGCCGAACTCGACCGCGCGAACCACGCGCTCGTATTCGCGCTGCTGCTCGGCGGGGTCGTGCGCTTCCGCGTAACGGCCGGTGTGCAACTCGATCACCGGCGCGCCGGCTTCATGCGCGGCGCGAATCTGGGTCTCGTCCGGGTCGATGAAGAGCGACACGCGGGAGTTCGCGTCGGCGAGTTGCCTGCATGCGGCGCGCACGGCTTCGAACTGGCCGGTGACATCGAGGCCGCCTTCGGTCGTCAGCTCCTGACGTTTTTCGGGCACGAGGCAAACGTCGTGCGGCTGTACTTCACAGGCGATGTCGAGCATCTCCTGCGTGACCGCGCATTCCAGGTTCATGCGCGTTTTCAGGAGCGGCCGCAGCTTGTGGACGTCGGCGTCGACGATATGGCGGCGATCTTCGCGCAAGTGCAGCGTGATCGCGTCGGCGCCTGCCTCTTCGGCGAGCAACGCGGCGCGGATCGGGTCGGGGTAAGTCGTGCCGCGCGCGTTGCGCAGCGTGGCGACGTGATCGATGTTCACGCCCAGGTCGATCACGGTCGGCGACGTAAGAAAGAAGCTCATAGATTCTGCAAGTCGATCAGGATCTGGCGCGTCGCGAGCGGCGTGCCGCCAAGATAAGTGTTGAGCAGAAAGCGCATCAGCGTTTTGCTTTGCGCCACGGTCTGCGCTCGATGGTAATCGTCCTGTTCCATATCGAGCAAGGTTTGTCCCGCGACCACCGGCCATTGCGCGGGCAGATCGTCGGACGCCTCGCGCACGCCGCGCTCGGGGTCGAACACGTAGCGGCCCTCGGCCTGCACCGCCTTGCGCGCGACGGTGCGATCCAGCGCCATTGCATAGCCTGTTTCGCGCAGCAGCACGCGCTCGAACGAACGCAGCACCTGCACGGGCGGTTCGTCGTGCGCGAGACGCGTCATCGTGACGACGTAATGATGGAACAGTTGCGGATGCGGATCTTCGCGCGCGCAGAATTTAACCAGCAGTTCGTTCACGTAGAAGCCGCAGAGCAACGCGCCGCCGGTCAATGGCAGCATTCCGCCGACCCATTCGGCGCCGGTCAACGTGCGCACTTCGGATTTGCCCGACCACGACAACGCGAGCGGCTGGAACGTTTGCAACACGCCGCGCAGTGCGGAGTGCGGACGCTTCGCGCCCTTCGCGACGAGCGCGAGACGGCCATGATCGCGCGAGAGCACGTCGATGATCAGACTGGTCTCGCGATACGGGTAACTATGCAGGACAAAGGCGGGCTGTTCCGCGATCCGGTATTCGGATGCGGACGCAGCGCTTCTGGGCGCGCGGCGCGCCGGCGCTTTGCGCGGCTCGCCCTCGGCGCCCTGCGCGCTTCCGGCGCTCGGGGAGGATTTTTTGGCGGTTCGTCTGGACGGCTCGCGCGCCGGCGCGGCCGGCTGGGAGTCGTCCGGGTCAGCGTCGGAATTCAGCGTCATCGACGCGTCATTCGTACCCATACGCGCGGAGTCCTGCCTCGTTGTCGGCCCAACCGCTCTTTACCTTGATGAAGGTTTCCAGATACACCGGACCGTCGAAGAGCTTCTCCATATCGAGACGTGCTTCGGTGCTGATCTGCTTCAGCTTGGCGCCCTTCTGGCCGATGATCATCGCCTTGTGCGTATCGCGCTCGACCATGATGGTCGCGAAAATGCGGCGCAGGCGCCCTTCGGTTTCGAACTTGTCGATCAGCACGGTGCTCGTGTACGGCAATTCGTCGCCGGTCCAGCGGAACACTTTTTCGCGCAGGATTTCAGCGGCGAGGAAACGCTCGCTGCGATCGGTCAGGTCGTCTTCGCCATAGATCGGCGCGCCTTCCGGCAGGAACGGCTTGACGGTCGCCATCAAACGCTTGATGTCGTCGGGATTTTTCGCCGACAGCGGCACGATTTCGTTGAACTCGCGCAGCGCGCTTACCTGCTGCATGAACGGGAACAGCGAATCCTTATCGGACACGCGGTCGAGCTTGTTCGCGATCAGCAGCGTGGGCACCGACGGCGGAATCAGGTCGAGCACCTTCTGGTCGTCCGGGCCGAAACGGCCGGCTTCGATCACGAACAGAATGGCATCGACCGAAGTCAGCGTGGACGTGACCGCGCGATTGAGCGAACGGTTCAGCGCGCCGCTGTGCTTGGTCTGGAAACCCGGCGTGTCGACGAAGATGTACTGCGCGTCTTCGAGCGTATGAATGCCGGTGATGCGGTGGCGCGTGGTCTGCGCCTTGCGCGACGTGATACTGACTTTCTGGCCGACCAGCGCGTTCATCAGCGTGGATTTGCCGACGTTCGGGCGGCCGACGATCGCGACCATGCCGCAGCGGAAACCAGTGGGAGTGGGAGCGTTCATATTCGGGCTACGGCAAAGTTCAACTCGGCGCGCGGAATGGACACGCCGATGGCAATCAATGGCCCGCATCGGCGACACGGGTTTGCACCGCGTCGGCTACGCCGGGTTCGTGTTCGGTGGACGCCGGCATGCCGGGCGCGGGCACGGCTGCGCCGGCTGCGGGGTCGCGGCTGCGGTGTTTGTCGGCGTGTTTTTCGGTTTGTTTTTCGGCGCTGCGGACGCTGGCGGCTTCGACGGGTTTCGCGTCGGCTGACTTCGCCTCCGTCGGTTTCGTATCGGACTTCTCGGCTGGCTTGTCCGCTGCCGCCTGGTCAGTCGCCGTCTCAGACGACTTGTCGGCTCCGTGAGCCGACGCTTTATCCGCCTTCTCGGCGCGCTCGGACTTCTCTTGCCCGCTATATTCGACGTGCGCGGCGCGAATCACGGCCAGCGGCGCGGCAGCGGCTGTCGGCAACGGCCGTTCGGCGGACGGCTCCATTGCTGCCGCGGCTACCGCTCGGGCCTCGGTCCGCCCAGTGCCGCGTTCGCCCTTGCGATCCGGACTGCGCAGATCGAGCGCGGCCTGCACGCCGGTCACGCCGGGCACGATCTCAGGCTCGGCGTGCTTCGCCGCGCGGGCGCCCTTCGAGCGCTTCGGCTTGGCGACCACGGCGGGCGCCGCCGCCATCACCTCGTCGAGCGCCTTCTTGGCCGCGGCCTGCTCCGCCGCCCGGCGGCTCGCACCGGAACCCGACACTTTCACGTCCAGCTTCGGCACCGTGCATTCGACTTCGAATTGCTGATTGTGCGCTGCGCCATGAGTCGCAACCACCGTGTAAGTAGGCAGCGCGATCTTGTGGCCCTGCAGATACTCCTGCAGCAGCGTCTTGGAGTCCTTGCCCAGCGTGCGGGGGTCGATGTGATCGAGGATCGGCACGTAAAGGCGCTTGATGACCGTTTGGGCGGCGTCGAAACCGCCATCGAGAAATACCGCGCCCAGCACCGCCTCCAGCGTGTCGGCGAGGATCGAGGGCCGGCGAAAGCCGCCGCTGCGCAATTCGCCTTCACCGAGCCTTAAACCTTCCGAGATATTGAGGGCCTGAGCGATCTCGTAAAGCGACTGCTGTTTGACCAGATTGGCGCGGACGCGCGACAGATCGCCTTCGTCCAGTTTGCCGAAGCGTTGGAACAAAAGCGCAGCCACCGCGCAGTTCAGAACGGAATCGCCGAGAAACTCGAGCCGTTCGTTGTGCGTGGAACTATGACTGCGGTGCGTTAAAGCCTGGCGCAACAATTCCGCATTGCGAAATTCGTAGCGCAAACGGCTTTCCAACGGAGATAGGGGCATGGGCAGAGTATAACGCGGGCGCCTTACCCCGCGAAAAGGCGGGACGGCCAGCGGAAAAAGCGTGCTGAAGCGACGTTACCGCAGCTTCTTAAAGTGGTGTAACAACACGCCGCGACTTAATTGACCATGCGTTGGCCATCGCGCGACGTGTCGTGCAATCGGTGCACGCGAACTCAGTTGAACGAGCCGATGCGTTTCAGATTGCTGAAGTTCATCCAGATGAAAAACGCGCGGCCGACGATATTCTTATCCGGCGCAAAACCCCAGTACCGGCTATCCGCGCTGTTGTCGCGGTTGTCGCCCATCATGAAGTAATTGCCCGGCGGCACTTTGCAGATCACGCCGCGTGCGTTGTACGTGCAGTTGTCGCGATATGGATAATCCTCGGCGCCGATGATGAACGGCGGCACGGCGGGATTGTTCAGGATCGCGTTCTTGCGTCCTTCGATATTTTCCTCGAACTGCTTCGCGTAACCGAGGCGCTCTTCGTCGAGATAGTCCGGCAGCGGCGTTTCAGGAACCGGCTTACCGTTGATCGTCAGTTTCTTGTCCTGATAGGCGACGGTATCGCCCGGCACACCGATCACGCGCTTGATGTAGTCGACGGATTCGTCTTTCGGGTAGCGGAACACGACGACGTCGCCGCGTTGCAGCGGACGGCCTTCGGTGATCTTCGTATTGATGATCGGCAAGCGCAGGCCGTAATCGAATTTATTGACGAGGATAAAGTCGCCCACCAGCAGTGTCGGCACCATCGAACCCGACGGAATCTTGAATGGCTCGACCACGAAGGAGCGCACCACGAACACCACGAGAATCACCGGGAAGAAGCTCGCCGAATACTCGAGCCACCACGGTTGACGCAGCTTGTCGTCACGCAGACGGGCGCGCGTTTGCGCGGCATTTTCGTCGGCGAAACGCTCGCCGATGCGTGCCTGCTGACGGTCGAATTCGGCGACCGCGGCTTCCGCCGCGCGGCGCCGTTGCGGCATGAAAACCAGTTTGTCCGCCACCCATGCGATACCCGTCAAAACGACGAGCACAAAAAGAATCAGCGCAAAATTCATAGAGTTCCGTTGTTCGTCTTATTTGTCTTCGACACGCAGAATCGCGAGGAAAGCCTCTTGCGGAATCTCGACGGACCCGACCTGCTTCATTCGCTTCTTGCCTGCCTTTTGCTTTTCCAGCAATTTCTTCTTGCGTGAAATGTCGCCGCCGTAGCATTTTGCCAGCACGTTCTTACGCAACGCTTTAATGTTTTCGCGCGCAATAATGTTCGAACCGATGGTGGCTTGAATCGCGACGTCGTACATCTGGCGCGGAATCAGTTCGCGCATTTTTGCCGCGACTTCGCGGCCGCGATACTGGCTTTGCGAACGGTGCACGATGACCGAGAGCGCATCCACCTTGTCGCCGTTGATGAGCATGTCGACCTTCACGACGTCGGAGGCGCGATATTCCTTGAACTCGTAATCCATCGACGCATAACCGCGCGAAATCGACTTCAGACGATCGAAGAAGTCGAGCACGACTTCGCCCATCGGAATTTCATACGTGAGCTGCACCTGACGGCCGTGATACTGCATGTTGATCTGGTTGCCGCGCTTCTGCGTGCACAGCGTGATCACCGCGCCGACGTAGTCTTGCGGCATGTACAGATTCACGGTGACGATCGGCTCGCGCACCTCCTCGATCTTCGACGGCTCGGGCATCTTGGCCGGATTTTCGACCATGATGGTCGTGCCGTCGCGTTGCAGGACTTCGTACACCACGGTCGGAGCCGTGGTGATGAGGTCCATGTCGAACTCGCGCTCGAGACGTTCCTGCACGATCTCCATATGCAGCAGACCGAGGAACCCGCAACGGAAACCGAAACCGAGCGCCTGGGACACTTCCGGCTCGTACTGCAGCGACGCGTCGTTCAGCTTCAGCTTCTCGAGGGAGTCGCGCAGCGCGTCGTACTGGTTCGCCTCGACCGGATAGAGCCCCGCGAACACCTGCGGCTTCACTTCCTTGAAGCCCGGCAGCGGCTCGGCGGCCGGACGGTTCAGCAGCGTGACAGTGTCGCCCACCTTCGCCGCGGCCAGCTCCTTGATGCCGGCGATGATGAAGCCCACCTGCCCCGCCGATAACGATTCGAGATTCTTCGACTTCGGCGTGAACACGCCGATATGCTCGACCGGATACTGCGCGCCGGTCGCCATCATGCGAATCTTGTCTTTCGGACGCAGCGTGCCGTTGACGATACGCACCAGCATGACGACGCCGACGTAATTGTCGAACCAGGAGTCGATGATCAGCGCTTGCAGCGGCGCTTCAGGATTGCCCTTGGGCGGCGGCACTTTTGCGATCAGCGCTTCGAGCACGTCTTCGACGCCTTGGCCGGTTTTCGCGCTGCAATGCGTGGCATCCGTTGCGTCGATGCCGATCACGTCCTCGATTTCGGAGATCGCGTTTTCGGGGTTTGCCGCCGGCAAGTCGATCTTGTTGAGCACCGGAATCACGTCGACGCCGAGTTCGATCGCCGTGTAGCAGTTGGCGACGGTTTGCGCCTCCACGCCCTGGCTCGCGTCGACGACCAGCAGCGCGCCTTCGCAGGCGGACAGCGAGCGGCTGACTTCATACGAGAAGTCGACGTGGCCCGGCGTGTCGATCATGTTCAGGTTGTAAACCTGCCCGTCACGGGCGCGATACGTCAGTGCGGCGGTTTGTGCCTTGATGGTGATGCCGCGCTCGCGCTCGAGATCCATCGAGTCGAGCACCTGGGCTTCCATCTCGCGGTCGGACAAGCCGCCGCAGATCTGGATGATGCGATCCGCGAGCGTCGACTTGCCATGGTCGATGTGCGCAATGATCGAGAAGTTACGAATATGATCCATTCAGTACCGATCAAGCGAAAAAGGCGCGCTCGGACAATAGCGGAGCACGCCTTGTAAGTAGGTGAAAAACCTATCTATTTTAGCCGAAAAGGCTATCGCCCGGCGCATCTTGCGAGGCCGCGGCGGAAAGACGGCTCAGGAGAGACGGGGAACTTGGCGCGAACATTTTCATAAAGCGCGCGCTTGATCCTGTTGCGCGTTGCTGCAACCTCGTTTGAACTCAGCGCACCTCAACGCGTTGCAAGCGCGGCGCGAACTCGTGCGATGTCGAGGTGATAGCGGCACAACTCGATGCCGTCGCAGACCAGGACGGGCACCAACTCGTTGTAACGCGCTTCCAGCGAGGGATCGGCGTCGACGTCGACGACTTCTAGCTGTGCGCCGAACTCGGCCAACAACGGCTCGAGCGCGGCGCGCATGTCTTCGCACAGGTGGCACCACGCGCGCCCGTAGAGCGTGAGCGGTGCCGCCATGCTTACTTGGTGCCGCTGCGCGGGCGAATCGGCACGAACTGCGTGGTCTCGCCGCGGCGAACCAGCAGCGCGACCATCTTCTGCGAATCGAGATGCGAGCTGATTTCGTCGAACTGCTTCGCGCTCGTGATGTCGGTATCGCCCACACGCAAGATGATGTCGCCCTTTTGCAGCCCGACGCGCGCGGCCGGTCCGTCCACCGCGTCGATCTGCACGCCGTTGCGCAGCTTGAGCGCCTTCAACTGATCCGCGGGGATGTCGCTGACGGCGACACCCAGCACGTTCGTGGCGCGTTGCTTCGGCGGCTGCGGCTTCTTCTGGTCCGCCTTCGCGCTCTTGTCAGGCTGCATCTCGGCGATCGTGACCGGCAGATCGCGCGTCTGGCCCTTGCGCCAGATCGTGATCGTCGACTTGGTACCCGGCTTGGTGTCGCCCACCATGCGCGGCAGATCCGTTGCGGTATCGACCGAATGACCGTTGAACTTCAGGATGATATCGCCCGGCTGCACGCCCGCCTTGTCCGCCGGACCGCCCGGTTCGACGCTGCTGACCAGCGCGCCCTGCGCCTTTGGCAGGCCGAGCGAATCGGCCACGTCCTTGGTGACCTCGCCGATCGCGACCGCGATCCGGCCGCGTACGACCTTGCCCGATGCCTTGAGTTGATCGGCCACGCGCATAGCCTCGTCGATCGGAATCGCGAACGAAATGCCCATGAAACCGCCGGTGCGGCTGTAGATCTGCGAGTTGATGCCGATCACCTCGCCCTGCATGTTGATCAGCGGCCCGCCCGAGTTCCCCGGATTGACAGCCACGTCGGTCTGGATGAATGGCAGGTAATCGCCCGTGTCGCGCCCCTTCGCACTGACGATGCCAGCCGTCACCGTGTTCTCAAGACCGAACGGCGAGCCGATCGCGACCACCCATTCGCCCACGCGAACCTTGTTCGAGTCGCCGATCGTAATGGTGGGCAAGTTGCCGGCGCTGATCTTCACGACGGCGACGTCGGTTCGATCGTCCACGCCCACCAGCTTGGCCTTGAATTCGCGCTTATCGGTAAGCGTGACGTAAATCGTGTCCGCGTCATCGACGACGTGCGCGTTCGTCATCACGTAACCGTCCGCCGACAGAATGAAGCCCGAGCCCACGCCGCTGTTCTGTTCCGGATCGCTGCCGTCGGGCGAGTCCGGCGTGCCGCCGCTGCCGCCGCCGCGCGGCGATCCGGGCGTTTGAGGTGAGCCGGGGGATTGCGGTGATTGCGGCATCGGAATGCCGAAAAAGCGGCGGAAGAACTCCGACATATCGCCGTCGTCCATGCCGGGCGGTAGACCGCCACGCAGACCGCTGCTCGATACGCGCGTGGTCGTGCGAATGTTGACGACCGCCGGGCCGACTTTGTCGACGAGGTCGGTGAAATCGGGCAGATTGGCTGCGGGAGCCGCAGACGCCGTATGCGGTACGAGCGGCAAACACGCCGCTACCACCGCGGCCGCGAGGAAATTGCGCACCGAGAAAGTCGTCATATCGTAGAAAGCCGAGGGATTCAGGATTCGGGGATTACTTCGGAGCCTTGTATTCTATGGCAGACGCAAATTGCTGCAATGTGCTCTGGGGCACTTCACCGAGCAGGGTAATCCAGAAGTCACCGCGCCGCTTGACGAGCACGTGCGTCGCGCCGCTACTGCCCGCGCCCTCTTTGCGCGTGTTGTTCTCGACCGGTTCAACGAACACGGAAATCGCGGCGAGGCCGTCGGAGAACACGGCCTGGTCCACGGGAATGGTCGGCTGGCCGGCTTCCCGCGCGGCCATCGGACGACGCAACTCGCGAATCTTGCGGAATCCGGGAACCGTCGGCGAGATCTGCCAGCCTTGCGCGGCCATATCAACCGGCTCAACTGGAGGACGCACCACCGTCCAGCCTGCTGTATTACGAATTCCGTTGACGATTGCGGCCTTGTCGACCGGCACGCCGATGCGAATCTGGGAAAACGACAACTGCTCGAGTACCTGGCCGTTTGGGTCGAGTGTCTGCGCCCGCAGCAGCAAGCCAGTCTTTTTATCGGCCCACAGTTTGTAGGCAAAGCGATACGCATCTTTCGGATCGAGTTCGATCACCTGGCTGTCGATGCCGGCGACGCGGTCGTCGCCGAGCAGTTTCGGCTCGTAGACCGACAGCACCTGCTCGCCGCTTACCGCGAGCAGCGCCGGGAATGAGTCCTTGTTTTGGCGCTTTTCGACTACGCACAGACGCCGCTCCGGCACAAACGTGTAGAGATCCTCGTTATGACGAAGCATCCTGCGCGGCTTGCCGTCGAGGCTTTCGAGTTGCTCGTATTCGCCGTCGGCGCGGGTCGCATAATGCGATATCCGCGATGTCTGAACGAAATTGCCGCGTTGATAAACGAACGCGCCCTCGTAGTTCTGCTGTTGCGCGGCCTGATGGATGCGATCGAGCATATCCGCGGCCGTGCGACGAACGGTGAGCGGATCGTCGGTTTGTGCAAAAACCCGCGGTGTAGCGGACAACAACACGGCTGCGCAGAATAAAAATGCCGGCAGCCGCCCCCAAATAGTCGTTTTATTCAACCGCGGAGTCTGCATCAAACTATTGGCCTTGCGTAGTGACCGCCGCGGCACGAATCAGCGGCATCGAGCCCGGCATGGCCGGTTGTTGCGCGAATTGCTGGTGCGCTTCCAGATACTGATCGAGACTGGCGTCGCGAATGATGTTGGCGTCTTGTGCGACGGTCTGAACGGTAGCCGCCGGCGCGGACGCCATCGCCACCCGTTGCAGCGCACCTTGCGACTGAACCGACGCGACCTGCGCCGCGCCCGGCCCGCCCGGTACACCTTGTAGTTGCGGCACGACGATCCATGTGAGCGTCGCGGCGGCGGCAGCCACGGCAAAGGCCGGCACCACACGGCGACGCAGCGCCAATAAGCGGCGCGCGATCGGCATCGCCTCAGGCGCGAGCACATGCGGTTCGTTTTCGAAGCGCGCGGCGAAACCGCTCAGAAACGAGCGGCTCACCGCCGGGCTAACCGCCAGATCGTCGGAACGCAACGCGTCGCCGATCAGGTGATAGCTCGACCAGCCGGCACGATCCTCGCCGTCGAGCTCGGAAAGAAACTTGTTGAGATTCAGATGCTCTTCGCCGAATTCACCGTCGACAAAAGCGGACAGACGCTCGCCGCGCGAACTGGCTTGCGATTGCATCGAGATCGACCCCATGATGCTCCCCATCTTACAAATACCCCGTAGTGACACCACTAATCCAGAGATTGCACCCGCGCCCGTTCGGCGAGCCGGTAACTTACCAGCGCTTGCCTTCAGGTGTGTCAAGCAACGGACGCAATTTTGCCGCAATGGCTTCGCGAGCGCGGAAAATTCGTGATCTGACGGTGCCAATCGGGCAACCCATCATCTCGGCAATTTCCTCGTAGCTCAAACCTTCAATTTCACGAAGAGTAATGGCGGTGCGCAGCTCTTCCGGTAAAACCGCCATCGCAGCATTGACCGTCTCTGCGATCTGCTTGCTCATCAACATCGACTCAGGCGTGTTGATATCCCTTAGTTGGTCGGCATCCGAGAAAGTTTCAGCTTCTTCAGCATCCGCTTCGGTCGAGGTCGGAGCGCGCCGGCCTTGGGTCGCAAGGTAGTTCTTTGCCGTGTTGACCGCAATCCGGTACAACCACGTGTAAAAGGCCGAGTCCCCGCGAAACTGCGGCAAGGCCCGGTATGCCTTGATGAAGGCGTCCTGGGCAACGTCTTCCACTTCGGCGGGGTCGCGCACGAGGCGCGAGATGAGCCGGAGAATCTTGCGGTGGTATTTGGAGACCAGAAGCTCGAACGCGGCCTTGTCGCCCTTCTGGACGCGCTCGACCAGCACCTGATCAATTTCTTTTTCGCTCACCTGATAAATCCGTTAACTATAGGGCGCATGGAGGGGCACCATTGTAGCGCCCCAGACATTGCGGCAAGTTACGCCGGTAACACGGTTACAGTCGTTACAGTCACGCGCCGGCGCCACGCCGGCCCAGCACCGCCAGTTCCCGGAAGGCAGACGCGGGAATCGCATCGACGGCGACCATCAGCGTGCATGGCCGCCCATGATCCGGCGCGAGGGCCAGAACCAGCAAACGACCGGTCCACTGCGAACAACCGGCAATGCGCCCTTGGGCGAGCAGATTTCCAGCGCCATCCCATGCGGACAAGCCGTCCGGCCCGAGTTTGAACGCGACGGGCCGCGCAAGCTCATGTCTGGCCGCGCCCAGCACGAGCAGCGCGCATGCGGCGAGCGTCAACGGAACCGCCCACCACGCGCCCAGGCGCGCGGCGAGACATGTGTAGACGGCCAGTGTCGCGATCAGCACGAAAACCGCCGCCGCAGTGCGTAGCGTAACGGAGCGCCGCAACGCGATCCGTTGCGACGCTCCGTCGGGCGTTGCCGATTCAAGGGAAGCCGCCGGCGGAGCCGGCGTCGCGGACTGGCGTGTCGTCACCAACGATCGGGCGATCAGGCGCGCTTGAAGACCAGCGTGCCGTTCGTGCCGCCGAACCCGAACGAGTTCTTCAGCGCGACGTCGATCTTCATCTCGCGCGCGGTGTTGGCGCAGTAGTCGAGATCGCAGGCCGGGTCCTGGTTGAAGATGTTGATCGTCGGCGGAGACACCTGGTGATGCACGGCCAGCACGGTGAACACGGACTCAAGACCGCCGGCGCCGCCCAACAGGTGACCCGTCATCGACTTGGTCGAGTTCACGACCATGTCCTTGGCGTGATCGCCGAATGCGCGCTTGATGCCGGTAGTTTCGGCCAGGTCGCCGAGCGGCGTGGACGTGCCGTGCGCGTTCAGATAATTCACCTGATCCGAGTTGATGCCCGCGTTCTTCAGCGCGGCCAACATGCAGCGGCGTGCGCCGTCGCCGTCTTCGAGCGGCGCGGTCATGTGGTAGGCGTCGCCGCTCATGCCATAACCGCTGATTTCGGCGTAGATCTTCGCGCCGCGCGCCTTGGCGTGCTCGTACTCCTCCAGCACCATGACGCCCGCGCCCTCGCCCAGCACGAAGCCGTCGCGGTCCTTGTCCCACGGACGGCTCGCCGTGGCCGGATCGTCATTGCGTTGCGACAGCGCGCGCGCCGCGGCAAAGCCGCCGATGCCGAGCGGCGACACGGTGGATTCCGCACCGCCGGCGATCATCACGTCGGCGTCGCCGTATTCGATCAGGCGCGAAGCCTCGCCGATACAGTGCAGGCCAGTGGTACACGCGGTGACGATCGCGAGATTCGGACCCTTGATGCCGAACTTGATCGACAGATGGCCCGAAATCATGTTGATGATCGACGCCGGCACGAAGAACGGCGAAATGCGGCGCGGGCCGCGATTGAGCAGTTCAGTTTGCGTCACTTCGATCATCGGCAGGCCGCCGATACCCGAACCCACCACCACGCCGATGCGCTCCGAATTCTCGTCGGTGACTTCGAGCCCGCTGTCCTGCATCGCCTGGATGCCTGCAGCCACGCCGTAGTGGATGAACGTATCCATGTGGCGCGCCTCTTTACCGGGGATGTAGTCCTCGATATTGAAGCCCTTCACCTCGCCGGCGAAACGAGTGGAAAAGTTCGACGCGTCGAACTTCGTGATATTGGCAATACCCGACTTGCCGGCGACCAGATTGGCCCAGCCGTCGGCAACATTATTGCCAACAGGCGAAATCAGCCCCAGGCCTGTAACAACAACACGACGGCGGCTCACGGTAACCCCTTTTTCATAGATGACAAAAGCAAAAGCCACAGCGACCACAGGAACCTGCCCTGTATGCCCTGTGGCTGTTAAGTCGGCAATCGCGCGAAAGTTGCGCTGTCAACATCGCTGGCTCCTGCACGGCAAAAAGCCCTAACCCCGCTGACGTCGGCAACCGACGCGGCAGGGCGTCACACGCCGCCAACGCAGAAACACAGGCGCGAATGACCTTAGGCCTTGACGTTCGCGCGAGCGTAGTCGATCGCTTGCTGAACGGTGGTGATCTTCTCGGCTTCTTCATCCGGAATTTCCATGCCGAATTCGTCTTCGAGGGCCATCACGAGTTCAACGGTGTCGAGCGAGTCGGCGCCGAGGTCGTTCACGAACGAAGCTTCGTTCTTGATTTCAGCTTCTGCAACGCCCAGTTGTTCTGCGACGATCTTCTTGACGCGCTGTTCGATATTGTCCATTACCCCTCCAAGGGAAAAGAAGTTCAAAAATACAGGTGCGCGCATTTTATCAGGTTTGACCCGGCAAAAAAGCGGCGCATCGGGTTCCTGTCAAGGCATGCGCCTTACGCTTTTGCAAACGCATCAAGGCGCGGATAGTAACCGAATTTGGCTACGACATGTACATTCCGCCGTTCACATGCAATGTCGTGCCGGTGATGTAGCCGGCTTGCGGCGACGCGAGGAATGCGACCGCGTGCGCGATGTCTTCGGGACTACCGAGGCGGCCGAGCGGAATCTGCGTCTTCAGCACGGTTTGCTGCTCTTCCGGCAGACTCTTGGTCATGTCGGTGTCGATGAAGCCCGGCGCCACGCAATTCACGGTGATGCCGCGGCTGCCGATCTCGCGCGCGAGCGCGCGTGTCATTCCCGCGACGCCCGCTTTCGCGGCAGCGTAGTTGACCTGCCCCGGGTTGCCGGCCGACCCGACCACGGACGTGATGTTGATGATGCGGCCGCCCTTCGCCTTCATCATCGGACGCAGCACCGCCCGCGACAGGCGGAACACCGACTTGAGATTGGTGTCGATCACCGCGTCCCAATCGTCGTCCTTCATGCGCATTGCGAGTTGGTCCTGCGTGATGCCGGCGTTGTTCACCAGCACGTGCAGCGCGCCGAATTCCTTCACCGTGCCGTCGATCAACGCCTCGGCTGCGGCCGCGTCGTTCACGTTGAGCACCGCGCCGCGGCCGTTCACGCCGGCTGCCTTGAAGGCTTCGGTGATGGCGGTCGCGCCGCTTTCGCTGGTCGCCGTGCCGATCACGGTCGCGCCCTGGCGCGCCAGTTCCAGCGCGATCGCACGGCCGATGCCGCGCGAGGCGCCCGTCACGATTGCGATCTGCTTGTCGAGAGTCTTGTCCATCTGTCGGTCCGGATACCCTTTCGAAGGGCTGATTGGTTCTTGATGTGGAGTTCTGGCGGTGATGACGCGGCGATCAGCCCGCCGTCACCAGCTTGAGCGTCTCGTCGAGCGAGGCCGGATCGAACACCGACGCGCCGACCAGGTTGCCGTCGATTCGCTTGGTCAATCCCGCAAGGACCTTGCCCGGCCCGCATTCGATCACATGCGTGACGCCCTGCGCCGCCATCGCCTGAACGCTTTCGACCCAACGCACCGCGCCGGCCGCCTGACGCACCAGCGCATCCTTGATTTTGGCCGGTTCGTTGACCACCGCGACGTCGACGTTGTTGATTACGGGAATCGACGGCACTTGCACATTGACGCTTGCCAGATATTCCCGCAATTGATCCGACGCCGGCTTGAGCAGCGACGAGTGGAACGGCGCCGACACCGCCAGCGGCAATGCGCGCTTTGCGCCCTTCGCCTTCGCGATCTCACAAGCTTTTTCGATCGCGGCCTTGTGACCGGCGATCACGACTTGCGCCGGCGCATTGAAATTGACCGCCTCGACGACGCCCGCCACCGACGCTTCCGCGCACACCGCGCGCACCGCGTCGTCGTCGAGGCCGAGAATCGCGGCCATGCCGCCCTCACCGACGGGCACCGCCGTTTGCATGGCTTGCGCGCGAAAACGCACGAGCGGCACGGCATCGCGAAACGCGAGCGCGCCGGCCGCGACCAGCGCCGTGTATTCGCCGAGGCTGTGACCAGCGACGATCGCGGGTTTGGGACCGCCCGCCGCCTGCCATGCGCGATAAATCGCGTATGCCGCGATGAGCATGACGGGTTGCGTGTTGGTGGTGAGATTGAGATCTTCGGCGGGACCCTCGGCGATCAATTTGCCGATGTCCTGATTGAGCGCGTCGGATGCTTCCTGAACCGTTTCACGCACGACCGCGTGATCGGCGAATGCATTGAGCATGCCGACCGACTGCGAACCTTGCCCAGGAAAAACGAACGCAAATTTCATATCGTCCCCAAAATCGGTTTGATCAGATGTGGGTAGCCGCGACGGCGCCGCAAACGGCGCCCGTGGTTCGTCGTCGCTATCAGTAGCGGATAACCGACGCGGCCCAGGTGAAGCCGCCGCCGACGCCTTCGATCAGCACGTTCTGGCCGCGCTTGATGCGGCCGTCGCGCACCGCGACGTCGAATGCAAGCGGAATGGACGCAGCCGACGTGTTGCCGTGCTCGCCCACCGTGACGACCATGCGTTCCTGCGGCAAGTGGAGCTTGCGGCAGGTGCTTTGCATGATGCGGATATTGGCCTGATGCGGAATCAGCCAATCGATCTGCTCGGCCGACAGATTGGCTTTCTCGAGCGCCTCGACCGCGACCTTTTCGAGCACGTTGACGGCGAGCTTGAATACCGCCTGACCGTCCATATGAAGAAACGCGCTGCCGGCCACTATGCCGCCGTTCACGTTACCCGGCGTGCAAAGAATGTTCGAATAGCTGCCGTCCGCATGCAATGCGCTAGCGAGTACGCCCGGTTCTTCGGACGCTTGCAGAATCACCGCGCCCGCGCCGTCGCCGAACAGCACGCAGGTGGTGCGGTCGTTGAAATCGAGAATGCGCGAGAAGGTTTCCGCGCCGACCACCAGTGCCGTGCGATGCTGGCCGCCGCGAATCAGGCTGTCCGCCATCGCGACCGCATAGGCGAAGCCGGAACAGACCGCCTGTACGTCGAACGCGGCGCCGTGGTTCTTGATGCCGAGCTTGTTTTGCAACAGACACGCGGTACTCGGAAACACGAAGTCGGGCGTGGACGTTGCAACAATGATCAGATCGATTGACTGCGGATCGATGTCGGCCGCCTCGATCGCGCGCTGTGAGGCGAACAACGCCAGATCGCTGGTGGCGACGTCAGGCTCCGCGAAGTGGCGCGCGTGGATGCCCGTGCGGGCAACGATCCATTCGTCGCTCGTCTCGACGCCCTGCCTGGCGAGACGGTCCGCCAGATCCTGATTGGTGACGCGCGCGGGTGGCAGGTAGCTGCCGGTGCCCAGCACGCGGGAATAAATTGTCGATTGAGCCATTATGCCTTCGAGGATTGCGCAGCGTAGGGCTCGGCCGGCTGGCCTGCGATCGGGCTTGCGTGACCCGCACCGCTTGCTTCGCGCGCGGCCTGTTCCAGAGAACCCGCGTTCTCCTCCATTGCTCGCGCAAGGCGTTCCAGCACGCCGTTTTTGACGGCATCATACCCGCGTTTGATAGCCCACTCAAACGCATAGGCGTCCGCCGAACCGTGGCTTTTGATGACCAGCCCGCGCAAGCCGAGCAGCGCGGCCCCATTGTATTGCCGATGATCGACGCGCTTCTTGAAGCGCATCAACACCGGCAATGCGAGCACCGCCATCACCTTCGTGAGCCACGAACGGCCGAACTCTTCCTTGATGATGTTGGAGAGCATCTGCGCGAGGCCTTCCGACGTCTTGAGCGCGACGTTGCCGACAAAACCGTCGCAGACGATCACGTCGACCGTGCCCTTGAAGATGTCGTTGCCTTCAACGTTGCCGTGAAAGTTAAGTGTACTCGCGCGCAGCAATTCGCCGGCACGTTTGATGGTGTCGTTGCCCTTGATGACTTCTTCACCGATGTTGAGCAGGCCGATGGTGGGCCGGTCGCGGCCCTCGAGCGCCGACACGAGCGCGTGCCCCATCTCCGCGAACTGCAGCAGATGCTGCGGCTCGCAGTCGACGTTGGCGCCCAGGTCGAGCATCATCGTGTAGCCATTGGGATTGGGCAATGCCGACGCGATCGCCGGGCGTTCGATGCCCGAGAGCGTTTTCAGCACGTAACGCGAGACCGCCATCAGCGCGCCGGTGTTGCCAGCGGAAATACAGGCTTGCGCCTCGCCTTCCTTGACGCGATTGAGCGCCACGCGCATGGACGAGTCTTTTTTCTTGCGCAGCGCGACTTCGACCGGATCGTCCATGGCGACGATCTCGGAAGCGGGCACGACGGTCAGCGCCGGCAGGTCCTGAGCCTTCAGCTTCTTGAGCTGCGCACGAATCGCAGTTTCAATGCCGACGAGCAGCAGTTGCGCGTCGGGATGCGAACGAACGAAGCTGACGGCAGCGGGAACGGTCACGGACGGGCCGTGGTCGCCTCCCATGCAATCTATCGTGAGCTTTACTGTCATGGAGTGCGACGAATTTCAGGCACCCTGCTTGGGATCGCGGCAGGTGCCAAAGCGCCAACTGCGATCGACACAAAAAAGCGGCAGTTGAATGCCGCCTTTTTGCCGAGCCGGGAAAATGTCAAGCGAGCCGATCGCCACGCGAAACGCCAAGGGGCGCAACGCAGTGAAACGATTAGTCGTTCTTCGTCTTGACGACTTTCTTGCCGCGATAGTAGCCGTTCGGGCTAACGTGGTGACGCAGATGCACTTCGCCCGTGCTCGGCTCCACTGCCAACGGCGCTGCCGTCAGGAAATCGTGCGAACGGTGCATGCCGCGCTTCGACGGCGACTTCTTATTTTGTTGAACTGCCATGACTAACTCCTAAAAATTTTCCGAATTCTAACACAGCCCGATCCGGTCTCCGCCACTGGCCAAATGGCCAAGGCGCCCGCATCGCGCTCCCATGCAACTGATCAGTGCTTCTTGTCGTCCGGCTCGCCGCGCTTGAGATCCTTGAGCGCCGCGAACGGATTGGGCCGTTCGGGTTCGCCGCCCGCATCAGCCTCGTCCTGCGCGCTCTCGTCGCCCTCGCCTTCCGCACCGGCCACACCAGAGACGAGGCTCTCGTGCACTTCGGGGCAGACCTCGTGCTTGGGCACGAGCGGCAAGGAAAGCAGCAACTCTTCTTCGATCAAGTCGATGAGATCGAACTGGCGCGAGCCGACGATCACCTCGACTTCATCCTCGTCGAGCGGAAACTCTTCGGCTTCCGCCTCGGTGCTGACGATCCGGTAAGTTGCATCGACATTGAACGCCTGCGAATACGGTGTCATGCACCGCTGACATTCGAGCCATGCCGCGCCGTGAACCGCCATCCTCAAATAAGGCTGGGGACCCTCGGTGCCGTCATCCTGCAATTCCGGCTGCGTCGCCCCTTCGGCTTGCCAGGTGAACGCGGTATCGCGATCTGGCGCTTCTGCCGGGACTTCGTTTAACATGCGCGGCAGTTGCGAGACGCGCACGACACCTGCGGCCTGCCGCCCACTCCGCGCAAATTCGAACAGATCGAGCTCATGCGGGTCGGACAGACCAGCAGGGTTGCCAGGATGTTGAGTCATGTGCGCTCCTGCGTCGGCAAGGATTTCGCCGGGATAACCGGGTTTATATTGCAGCCCGCGAACTCTGTAAAAAAGCCCGCCCGCGCAATAGCATACCGATGAAAAGCCCAAAATCATATCCGTTTTGTCTTTTTGAGTCAAACACTTAAGCCCGTACACGCGCGAGTTCCGCGCAAGCCCGTACGTCCCGCCTCTCTAGCCGTTGGTTGACCATGCCAGATTCCCCCAATCGCCCGCCGCGCCTGATTCTGGCGTCCAGTTCGCCGTATCGCCGCGAACTGCTGGAACGCCTGCGCGTGCCGTTCGACGTCGCCGTGCCCGCAATCGACGAAACAGCCTTCGCTGGCGAAACACCCGACATCACTGCGCTGCGGCTCGCCGAGGCGAAGGCTCGCGCGGTGGCGGCGGGACTCCCCGCCGGCGAGGCCGCGCTCGTGATCGGCTCGGACCAGGTCGCCACCTACGACGGCTTGCAGATCGGCAAACCCGGCACGCACGAAAACGCGCTCGCGCAGTTGCGGGCGATGCGCGGCCGCGAAGTGCTGTTCCACAGCGCGCTGTGCCTATTCGATAGCCGCTCGGCAGCAGCGCAGACGGCCGACGTGATGACCCGCGTGCGGTTCCGCGATCTGCCGGACGCCGCGCTGGACGCCTATCTGCGGGCGGAAACGCCTTACGACGTCGCGGGCAGCGCAAAATCCGAGGGACTCGGCATCGCGTTGCTCGAGGCCATTCATTCCGACGACCCGACGGCACTCGTCGGCCTGCCGTTGATCGCACTGTCGCGCATGCTGCTCGCGGTGGACTTTCCACTCCTGGGGGCGCAATGACCGGCACCCTTTATCTGATCCCGAACACGCTCGGCGAAGGCGACGCCGACGCGCTCGACGCCGTCCTGCCGGCGCCGGTGCGCGCCCGCGCGGCGTCGCTGCACTACTACATTGGCGAAAACGCGAAAACCACCCGCGCTTTCCTGAAGAAAGTCGGCACCGAACGGCCGATTCAGGAAATCGAAATTCGCGAACTGAACGTCAACACGCCGGCTGGCGAGATCGACAAGCTGCTCGCGCCGCTCCTGGCGGGCACCGACGCGGGCCTCGTCTCCGAAGCCGGCTGTCCGGCGGTCGCGGACCCTGGCGCGCTGCTGGTGCGCCGCGCGCATGAGCGCGGCGTGAAAGTCGTGCCGTTTGTCGGACCCAGTTCGATTCTGCTGGCCTTGATGGCTTCCGGCCTGAACGGCCAGAGTTTTGCGTTTCACGGCTACTTGCCGGTCGAGCCCACCGAGCGCGCCAAGCGCCTGAGGGAACTCGAACTGCAATCGCGCAAGGGTAAGCAAACGCAGATTTTTATCGAAACGCCATATCGGAATCGTGCGCTGCTAGACACCGTGCTGGCGACGTGCGCGCCGTCGACGCTCGTTTGCGTCGCAGTCGATCTGACGTTGGAGACGGAAACCATCGCCAGCCACAGCGTGGCCGACTGGAAGAAGAAGTCAGCGCTCGATCTGCACAAGCGGCCGGCAATCTTCCTCATTCTGGCCGTCTAAGCTCACACGCAAAAGCCCTGCGCAATCGCATTGCGCAGGGCTTTTTTCACAACGGATCACCGCAGGTTGAACTTCCCGCCCAACGCCATCGCATGCACGGCGCCGCTGCCGACCGCCGCGCCGAACTTCCGCGCGACGCGGTCCGTGATGCTTTCCTTCACCGTGTAGTCGACGATATCCGGCGCCTTGATGATGTCGCGTGCGACGAAATTGGCATCGCCAAAACCGTCGGCAAGACCCAGTTCGACGCTTTTCTGACCCGTCCAGAACAGGCCAGAGAACATGTCCGGCGTTTCATGAAGGCGCTTGCCGCGGCCCTCGCGCACCGCCTCGATGAACTGCGCGTGAATCTGGTCGAGCAACTCCTGCGCATGCTGATCCATCTTCGGCGTTTCCGGCGAGAACGGATCGAAAAAGCCCTTGTTCTCACCGGACGTGCGCAGTCGCCGCTGGACCCCCAGCTTGTCCATCAGGCCGGTGAAGCCAAAGCTATCCATCAGCACGCCGATCGAGCCGACGATGCTCGCCTTGTCCACGTAGATCTTGTCGGCCGCCGCGGCCGCGTAGTAACCGCCGGACGCGCACATATCTCCCACCACGACGTACAGCGGAGTGGACGGATGCTTGGCGCGCAACCGGCGAATCTCGCTATAAATGATGCCCGCCTGCACCGGACTTCCGCCCGGACTGTTGCAGCGCAGGATCACGCCGGCCGTGCCGGAGTCGTTGAACGCGCTTCGCAAGGCGGTTGCAACGTCTTCGGCGTTCGCGGTGGTATCGGCGGAGATTTCGCCGTCGAGTGCGATCATCGCCGTGTGGCGTCCCGCGACGGCAACCTTGTCGCCGGAAAAATCGAACAGACCCCAGACGGCAAGCAGCACGACGGCCAGAAAGATGAAACGGAAGAAGATCTTCCAGCGGCGCGCCGCGCGCTGTTCGTGGATCGCCGCGAGCGCAATGCGTTCGAGCGCGGCGCGCTCCCAGCCCGGCTCATCGGCGGAGGTACGGGGGCGGCCAGTCAGGGAGGGTTCCTTCGGCTCGGGAGTCAAATTGTCGGACATGCGGTGCAATGGAAAGAGAAGGGAATCAGGGCATGAGGGGGCGCAGTTCGCCGTCCGGCAGCCAGAATACGGCACGGCCTTCGGGCGTATCGCGTTCTTCCACTTGGACGGGGCGTAATCTGCCGCCGCGGCAGGGGCCACCGACGCATTTGCCCGTATCGGGCGCGTAAATCGCGCCATGTGTAGCGCACATCAAGTATAAACCTGACGATTCGAAGAACTGTCCCTCGGCCCAGTCGAGCTCCATCGGCACGTGGGCGCAGCGGTTCAGATAACCGTAGGCGCGGCCGTCGTAGCGAACAAAAAACACCACGACCTCGTCGTTCGCGAGCCGCGCGGCGCGGCGCACGCCAGCGCCGCCGTCCAACAGTTCGTCAGCGGCGCACACGCGGACAGCTTGCGCCGCCTCAGCCACGCCCGCACTCATGCGTTCTCTCGCAGCCAACCGGACAGCACACTGACGCTGGAGGCGACGAATTTCGGCGACAAAGCGCTCAAGGAGCCCGCCGGATGCGCGCCGTAAGTCACGCCGATGCCGGCGACGCCCGCATTGATCGCCATTTGCAGATCGTGCGTGGTATCGCCGACCATCACTGTGCGCAGCGGGTCCTGCCCCAGTTCGCGCGTGAGTTCGTGCAGCATGGCCGGATGCGGCTTCGAAAAGGTTTCGTCCGCGCAGCGCGTACCGTCGAACAGGCTGGTCAGGCGCGACTGGTCGAGCGCGCGGTTCAGCCCGACGCGGCTCTTGCCCGTCGCCACGGCCAGCAGATAACCTTGGTCGCGCAATTCCTGCAGCATCTCGCGCACGCCGACGAACAGCTCGGTGGTCTGATCCTTGACCAGATAATGGAAGCGGTAGCGCTCGGCGAGACGCGGATACTCCACCGGATCGAGCGTGGGCGCGGCGATTTGCAGCGCGTCGCGCAGTCCGAGACCGATGACGTAGCTCGCGGCCTCGTCGGCCGGCACGGGCAAGCCCAGGTCGCGGCACGCCGCCTGGATGCTGCGCGTAATGTGAGCGGTCGAATCCATCAGCGTCCCGTCCCAGTCGAAGACGATCAGGTCAAATTGCTCTCTAGCCATGCGTGGACGTCTCCGGGTGTGACCCATTTCGTAATTCGTTGAGCTGCGCGATGAAGCTGCGACACTCGGCTGGCAACGGCGCCTCCAGTTGCAGCGGCGCGCCGGTTGCCGGGTGCGTGAGCTTGAGCCGGTAGGCATGCAGGAACATGCGCTTCAAGCCCGGCCTGGCGTTGGCGCGCGCCAGCGCCTTGTTCAGCGCGAAGTCGCCGTATTTGGCGTCGCCGACGATCGGCAGCTCCAGATGCTGCAAATGCACGCGAATCTGGTGCGTGCGGCCGGTTTTCAGTTCCGCCTCGAGCAGCGCGTACTCCGGCCAGCGGTCGATCAGATTGAAGACCGTGTGCGACGCGAGGCCATCCGCCTGCACCCGCACGCGCCGCTCCCCGTCTGCTGTCAGGTACTTGTGCAGCGGTTCCTTGACCGCGCGGCGGCGGCCCCAATCGCTCGCCCAATCGCCGTGAACGCACGCATAGTAGCGCTTATCCATCCGGTTCTCGCGAATCTGCTCGTGCAGATCGACGAGCGCGGCGCGCTTCTTCGCGAGCATGAGGATGCCGGAGGTCTCGCGATCCAGCCGATGCACCAGTTCGAGAAATCTCGCCTGCGGCCGCGCCTCGCGCATCTGTTCGATCACGCCGAAGGCGACACCGCTGCCGCCATGCACCGCCACGCCGGCCGGTTTGTCGATGACCAGCAGATGCTCGTCCTCGAAAATGATCCTGAACTGCGCCGACGGCACCGCCGCTTGCGTGATCTGCTCATTGTGCTGGGCGACCCGAATGGGCGGCACGCGCACCAGGTCGCCAAGCTCGAGACGGTACTGCGCGTCGATCCGGCCCTTGTTGACCCGCACTTCCCCGCTGCGCAGGATGCGGTAAATATGGCTTTTCGGCACGCCTTTACAGACGCGCAACAGAAAATTGTCGATGCGCTGTCCGGCCGCACTGTCGTCGATCTCGATCATCGAGACCTGGTCGCTTGCGACCGATTTCTGGGATATTTTGCCTAACTCTTTCATTCTGAATATAATTTGCCCAGCAGTCTGCGGCGGCCGGCGCAGTGTCCGGAATTCGGGCGGATTGCGCGGGTGCAAGCGATAAACCGTTATTTTACTTGCGCCGGGGTCTGGTTGCTCACCCTCAAAATGAGATGCAACAAGTTGCACGCACGAAGTCAGTGCCCGGCAGGGACGGCGCCCACAGGCGCGTTCGGTCAAGGTCGGCTTCGACGGTAACGGAATTTTGGTAAAAAAGAATTTAACTTTCAGCTTCGGTATCGGGCGGTCTGACGCCCTGCTGTACGAAGCTGCCGGTTGCGAAAATACGGCGTGCGCCCAAGGCGTCTTGTAGAAAGTACAAGACATGGCGACGTCAAAATGAGGCGAGACACCCCCAGCAGGAAAAGACGCGCCGCTTGCGCGAACTTCCCGTTGCGGCATGACCGCAGCCTTCGACCCTCCGGTCACGCGCCCAGTCGGCGCACCGGCGCGAGTGGACGAATGGCTTATGAAGGTCTGCTGGCAGAACCCGCGGCGTGTCGGGTCGTTATTTGAAGCCGTGTTCGCATGTGCCCTGCGGCACCGCGCCCATGTTCAATGGGCCGGGCCCTCTCAGGCAATTCTCCCGCCAATTTTCCCGCTCCAGCGTGCTTGTGAAAACACAATAAGGCGCGGCATGCCGTTGCCCCCTGCGCTCTCGCGACTGACAACCGCGCGGCCAGGGGCCAGGCTAAGCCGCTCTGGAGCCGTTCAATGAAACGCATGTTGTTCAATGCGACGCAGCAGGAAGAACTGCGCGTCGCCATCGTCGATGGGCAAAAACTCATCGATATCGACATCGAAACCGCCGGCCGCGAACAGCGCAAAGGCAATATCTACAAGGGCATCATTACCCGCATCGAGCCGTCGCTCGAAGCCTGTTTCGTCAACTACGGCGAAGACCGCCACGGTTTTCTGCCGTTCAAGGAAGTCGCCCGCCAGTACTTCCGCGACGGCGTCGACATGCGCTCCGCGCGCATCCAGGACGCCCTGAAAGAAGGTCAGGAACTGATCGTTCAGGTCGAAAAGGAAGAGCGCGGCAACAAGGGCGCGGCCCTCACCACGTTCATCTCGCTCGCCGGGCGGTATCTCGTTTTGATGCCGAACAACCCGCGCGGCGGCGGCGTATCGCGCCGTATCGAAGGCGACGACCGTCAGGAACTGCGCGAAACCATGGCGCAGTTGCAATTGCCGGAAGGCATGAGCATCATCGCGCGCACGGCCGGCATCGGCCGTTCCGCCGAAGAACTGCAGTGGGACCTGAACTACCTGATGCAATTGTGGCGCGCGATCGAAGCCGCGTCGCAAAGCGGTTCGGCCGGTCAGCCGATGCTGATTTATCTCGAATCGAGCCTCGTGATCCGCGCGATTCGCGACTACTTCCAGCCCGATATCGGCGAAATCCTGATCGACACCACCGAAATCCATGACCAGGCCCGCGCCTTCATGGACATCGTGATGCCCGACAATGTCAGCAAGGTGAAGCGGTATCACGACGACGTGCCGCTCTTCTCGCGCTTCCAGATCGAACACCAGATCGAAACGGCGTACTCGCGCACGGTGCCGCTGCCCTCGGGCGGCGCGATCGTGATCGACCACACGGAAGCACTGGTCGCGATCGACGTGAACTCGGCGCGCGCCACCAAGGGCGCCGACATCGAGGAAACCGCCGCGCGCACCAACCTCGAAGCCGCCGACGAAGTGGCCCGCCAGTTGCGCCTGCGCGACCTGGGCGGCCTGATCGTGATCGACTTCATCGACATGGAATCGGCCAAGAGCCAGCGCGAAGTCGAGCAGCGCCTGAAAGACGCCTTGAAGCACGACCGCGCGCGCGTCCAGATGGGCAAGATCTCGCGCTTCGGCCTGATGGAACTGTCGCGCCAGCGTCTGCGCCCGGCCTTGTCGGAAGGCAGCCACGTGACCTGCCCGCGCTGTAACGGCACGGGCCACATCCGCGATACCGAATCGTCCGCGCTGCAAGTGCTGCGGATCATTCAGGAAGAAGCGATGAAGGAGAACACCGCGGCGATCCACTGCCAGGTGCCGGTCGAGGTCACCGCCTTCCTGTTGAACGAAAAGCGCTCGGAAATCAACAAGATCGAGTCGCGCTTCAAGGTCAACGTCGTGCTGGTGCCGAACAAGCACCTCGACACGCCGCACTACAAGCTGGAGCGCCTGCGTCACGACGATGCACGCCTCGACGAACCGCGCGCTTCGTGGAAGATGGCCGAGGAAGCGGCCCGCGAACTGGAATCGGAAACCGGTTACAGCAAGCGCACCGAGGAAGTGAAGCCGAAGCAGGAAGCGGCGGTCAAGGGCATCACGCCGGAGAAGCCCGCGCCGAGCGCGCCGGTTCGCCCGGTGGCGACAGCCCCGGCTCCGGTCGCGGTGACGCCCGCTGGCGGCGGCTTCATCGGCTGGCTGAAAAATCTGTTCGGCATGCAGCCGGCAGCCCCGGCGCCCGCGGCGCCGGCCACCGCCGAGAAGCAAGCGCGTCCGCAACGCGGCGAGCGCACGGAGCGCGGTGAGCGCACCGGCGAACGCGGTGGCGATCGCAACCGGAATCGCCGTGGCGGCGCAGCCGGCCGCGATGCGGCGGGCCGTGGCGAAGGCACGGGCGGCGGCCGTCAGGCTCAAGGGCAGCAGCCGTCGGCGCGTCGCGAGGAACGCGAACCGCGTGAAGGCCGTGAGCCGCGTGAAGGCCGTGAGCCGCGTGAAGCACGTGAGCCGCGTGAACCGCGTGCCGGCCGCGAAGGCCGTGAGCCGCGCGAAGGTCGCGAGGGCCGTGAAAACCGTGACCGCGACAATCGCGGCGCCGAGCGCACGGAAACCGTCGAAGGCGCACCGCGGGGCGAGCGTCCGGAACGCGGCGAACGCCGTGAACGGGGCGAGCGTGTCGAACGCGGCGAGCGCCGCAAGCAGCAAGCGGAAACCACGGATGCGCTAACGACGCAGCCGGACGCGCAAGCGGCGGAAGAACTGGCGCAAAAGCAGGTCGCACTGGGCGAAAGCGGTGCGCCGGCCGATCAGGAAGCGGTGGCGCGTGAAGGTGAAGAGCGTCGCCGCCGCCGTCGCGGCCGTCGCGGTGGCCGTCGTGAGCGTGAAGAAGACGTGAACGGCAATCTGGCCGCCGATGTCGCGGAAGCTGAAGGCCAGAACGTCAGCGTGACCGACGAAGCGCCGGTGCGCACGATGCATCAGCCAGTCGAGCATAGGGCCGAAGTCAGCGCCGAAGCCGACGAAGCGAAGCAGGTGACGCCGGTGGAAGTCGTGGTCGCAGCTGTCGCCACTGAGTCCGCTGTGGTGAGCGAACTGCACGCGGCAACCGAGACGCCGGCTCTGGCCGCCGAGAAGGCCGCCAGGACAGAAACGGTCGTTCCGGTCGCAGAGGCGCCGGCGGCACCGGCGGCAGTCGAACCGGCAACGGAAACGCCGGTTGCGCAAGCCGCCGCGGCACCCGTTGAAGCCGCGCAAGCGACGCCGGCCGCAAGTGAAACCGTTTCGCTGGTCGAACCGGTCGCACGTGCCGAAGCTCCGGTTCAGGCGCAGGCTGAAGCGCCCGCACCGGCTCCGGCTGTCGAGGCGCAAGCCGCACCGGCTCCGGTGGAAACCGTGGCTCCGGCCGCAGTGGTCGAGACGCCGGCCACCGAGCCGGCGCCGCAAGCCGAGATCGTCGAACCGCAGCCGATCGTGGCAGCGGTTACGCCGGCGGCGGAACCGGCGGAACCTGCGAAACCCGCGGCGGCCGAGGCGCCTGTCGCCGCCGCACCGCTGGCGACACAGGCTCCGCACGCGGTACGCAATGGCGCCGTGTCGGCGGAAGCCCTGAAACCGGTGCTGGAACAAGCCGGTCTCGTCTGGGTGAACACCGACGCCGAGAAGCTGCGCGCAGCCCAGGAAGCCGCTGCGCAGGCGGCCAAGCCGGCCCGCGTGGTGCGCGAGCGCAAGCCGTTGCCGCCGCTCGATAGCGCGCCGATGCAACAAGTGGAAACGGGCAAGCACACGCAGTAAGCCGCCCTGTCGTCCTCGAAAAGCCCGCCTTCATCGGCGGGCTTTTTTTATGCGCGAGGAAAGCAGGTTGGACACCGCGCCGAACGCGGCTCCCCGTATACCCGCAGAGGCGCCAGGGCTCCATCAGTCGCGCAATGCATTTCCGATAGAATGAACAGGCCGCTTTTCATTCCAGCACCGAGCCAGGCCATTCATGTCCCGACGCATCATCCCTGTTGCCGATCTTAGCGCGGTGCCGGTCATCTCCGGCCCGGCGCAGGCGCCCAGCGGCACGTTGCACGATACGCTCGCCCGGCCGCTGCGCGACCTGCGCATTTCGGTGACGGACCGCTGCAATTTCCGCTGCGTCTACTGCATGCCTCGCGCCGTGTTCGATAAGGACTACGCGTTCCTGCCGCACAGCGCGTTGCTGAGCTTCGAGGAAATCGAGCGCCTCGCGCGGCTCTTCGTCGCGCATGGCGTCGAGAAAATCCGGCTCACGGGCGGCGAGCCGCTACTGCGTAAAAACCTCGAATTCCTGATCGAACGGCTCGCGCGGCTCTCCACGCCGGCAGGCCGCCCGCTCGATCTGACGCTGACCACCAACGGCTCGCTGCTCGCGCGCAAGGCGCAAAGCCTGAAAGACGCCGGCCTGAGCCGCGTGACCGTGAGTCTCGACGCGCTCGACGACACGCTGTTTCGCCGCATGAACGACGCCGACTTCGCCGCGGCGGACGTACTGGAGGGCATCGCCGCGGCGCAAGCGGTCGGCCTCGCGCCGGTCAAGGTCAACATGGTGGTCAAGCGCGGCACCAACGACAGCGAGATCCTGCCGATGGCGCGCCATTTCAAAGGCTCCGGCGCGGTGCTGCGCTTCATCGAATACATGGACGTCGGCAGTTCGAACGGCTGGAACATGACCGAGGTGCTGCCGTCCGCCGACGTGGTCGCGCGCATTGCCGAGCATTTCCCGCTCGTGCCGCTCGAAGCGCACAGCGCTGCCGAGACCGCCCAGCGCTGGGGTTATGCCGACGGCAGCGGCGAGATCGGCGTGATTTCGAGTGTGACGCGCGCCTTTTGCGGCAGTTGCACGCGAGCGCGTCTATCGACCGAGGGCAAGCTGTATCTGTGTCTGTTTGCATCGTCCGGTCACGATCTGCGTGCGTTGCTGCGCGCCGGGGCGAGCGACGCCGAGATCGCCACCGCCGTCGCCGAAATCTGGCAAAGCCGCGGCGATCGTTATTCGCAACTGCGCGGCAGCAGCGCAGCCGAACCCCACGCGCAGGAAGGCCGCCGCGTGGAAATGTCGTACATCGGCGGTTGAGCCGCGGCGCATGAAGCCAGGCCGCGAACACATCACGGGGCTGGTGCTCGCCGGCGGCCGCGGCATGCGCATGGGCGGTGCCGACAAGGGTCTGCAGGCGCTGCATGGCGAACCGCTCGCCGCGCATGTGCTGAAGCGCCTCGCGCCGCAAGCCGGCGCGCTGCTGATCAGCGCCAATCGTCATCCCGAGGCGTACGCCGCGCTTGGCGCGCCGTTCGGCGCCACGGTAGTGGCCGATACCCTGCCCGGCTTTCCCGGCCCGCTGGCCGGGCTGCTCGCGGGGCTGCGCGCGGCCGGCAGCGCTTACGTGCTCAGCGCGCCGTGCGACACGCCGGGCCTGCCCGACGACCTCGGCACCCGCCTCGCGCATGCGCTCGATTCGAGCGAGGCCGACATCGCCACGGTCACGACCTGCGACGCGCAAGGTCAAGTCTCCCTTCATCCGGTGTTCGCGTTGCTGCGCACCGATCTCGCGGACGACCTGTCCGCCTTTCTGGACGCCGGTGAGCGCAAGGTGCGCGCGTGGTACGCGCGCCACAAGACGGTGGAAGTCGCCTTTACCGACGAGCGCGCGTTTTACAATATCAATTCGTTACAAGAACTCGCCGACCTCGAGCGTCATTGAGGCCCCGGTTGAAATCCCGCTCCGGCCGCACGGCAACAGCCGCTCCCGCCTTCGGCCGCGACGTCCAGCTCTTCATGACCACGCTTAACGAATTTTCCCGCTGCGTCGCGCAGTACGATCCCCACGCGCTACCGGTTTCGGCCGCCCAGGCGATCGTCCGGCAGTGGGCGACGCCGGTCACGGCAATCGAACGCGTGCCGTTGCGCGACGCGCTCGACCGCGTGCTGGCCGCCGATATCGTGTCGCCGATCGACGTCCCCTCGCACGACAACTCCGCGATGGACGGCTACGCGTTCAACCGCGCGGCGCTGGCAAGCAATGCGTCCGCCGTCGAGTTGGCGATCGTCGGCAAGGCGCTGGCCGGGCATCCGTTCGCGGGCCGCGTGGAGGCGGCGACGCAATGCGTGCGCGTCATGACGGGCGCCTCGATGCCGGCGGACTGCGACACGGTGGTGCCGCAGGAGCTCGTCGAACGGGCCGCCGACGCCGCCTCGATCCACTTCGCGGCGAATGCCGTCGCCGCCGGCGCCAACCGGCGCCGCGCCGGTGAAGACCTCGCGCGCGGTCATGCGGCACTGCGCGCCGGGCGCATCATGCGGGCGTCGGACCTCGGCCTGCTGGCGTCGCTTGGTATCGGGGAAGTCAACGTGCGGCGGCGCTTGCGCGTCGCCTTCTTCTCGACCGGCGACGAATTGCGCTCGCTCGGCGAACCGCTCGACCCGGGTTCCGTCTACGACAGCAACCGCTACACGCTGTTCGCGATGCTCCGGCGCCTGAACATGGACACGCTCGATCTCGGCGTGGTGCGCGACGAGCCCGCCGCGCTAAAGGCCGCGCTGCGCAGCGCCGCGGCCAGCGCCGACGTGGTGTTGACCTCGGGCGGCGTCTCGGTCGGCGAGGCGGATTTCACCAAACAACTGCTGCAGACATTCGGCGACGTCGCCTTCTGGAACCTGGCAATGCGACCCGGCCGGCCGCTCGCTTTCGGCCGCGTCTGGTCCGGCGAGCGACCGGGGCTCGGGCTTCCCGCGCTATTCTTCGGTTTGCCGGGCAACCCGGTCGCGGTGATGGTGACGTTCTATCAGATCGTGCGCGAGGCGCTGTTGCTGATGTCGGGCGCGACGCCGCAGCCGCTGCCGGTCATTCACGCCGCCAGCCGCCAGGCGATCCGCAAGCGCGCCGGGCGCACCGAATTCCAGCGCGGCGTCGCCGCACGAGACGCGCAGGGGCAATGGCACGTCACGCCAACCGGTTCGCAAAGCTCCGGCGTGCTGAGTTCGATGAGCGAGGCGAATTGTTTCATCGTGCTCGGGCACGATGAAGGCGACATTGCCGAGGGAGAGCGCGTCGCTATCATGTTGTTCGACGGCCTCATCTGACGCCTCGCCCGCCGAAGGCGTCCATTACCGGTCATTTGCAGCTGTACCCATTACCACTACGACATATACGGGTTTGACTTATATGAAAAAACAGATCTCGTTCATCGCACCGGGACAAACGGCCAAAGCGCTCATCCTTGTTTACCTGACCTTCTCGGTGCCGATCGTGCTGCTGGGCGTCCTCGTCGCGTTCATCCGGTACGGCTCGGTGGAACTGAGCACGGTGTTCAGCGCGCTGCTGCTCAATGCGATCCTCGGTTTCATCTTGTTGTGGATCGCATGCCACGCGTATAACTGGGTGGCTTCGCGCTTCGGCGGCATCGAAATCCAATTGACCGACGTGCCGGAAGAAGCCTGATGTCCGCGACGATCCGCCCCGCCACGCCGGCGGACACCGGCGCGATCTTCGCGCTGGCGTACGAACTGGCGGAATTCGAAAAGCTCACGCACATCTTTGCCGCGACGGAAGACGGTTTGCGTGACGCGCTGTTCGGCGCGCGGCCCTCGATCGAGGCGCTGGTGGCCGAAAACGAAGGCCGCATCGTCGGCTATGCGCTGTTCTTCCACAATTACTCGAGTTTCGTCGGCAAGCGCGGGCTGTATCTCGAAGACGTTTACGTGCAACCGAGCCAACGCGGCAGCGGTCTGGGCACGGCGCTGTTGCGGCGTCTCGCGGCATTGGCCGTGGAACGGCGGTGCGGGCGATTCGAATGGACCGTGCTGGACTGGAACCAGCCGGCCATCAGCTTCTACGAAAAAATGGGCGCGACGGTCATGCCGGATTGGCGTGTCGTGCGGCTGACGGGGGATGCGCTCGAACGGCTGGCCCAAGGAGTGGCGGCCTGACTCAGCGCCACGTCCCAAGCCGAAGGAGCACCCCAACCACCTCAGTGCTCCTCGGACTCCACGCCCGATAACGCATCACCGAGCAAACCGCTCGCCTCTTCGCCCGGCAGCGCCTCGACATCGCGCAGCTTGCGGGTCATGACGCGAGTGCGCGTTTCCGCGGCTTCGATCGAACGCGTGACGGTTTCCAACTGCGCCTTGGTCCTCGCCAGCACGTCGCCGAATTTGCCGAACTCCGTTTTTACCGCGCCGAGCACCTGCCACACCTCGCTCGAACGCCGCTCGATTGCGAGCGTGCGAAAACCCATCTGTAAACTATTGAGCAATGCGGTGAGCGTGGTCGGACCGGCGATCGTCACGCGATAGTCGCGCTGCAGCAGATCGGTGAGACCCGGCCGACGCAACACCTCCGCGTACAGGCCTTCGGTCGGCAGGAACAGCAGCGCGAAATCGGTGGTGTACGGCGGCGACACGTATTTCTCCGCGATGCTGCGCGCCTCGGCGCGAATGCGCGCTTCGAGCGCGCGCGACGCCTCTTCCACCGCGATCGGATCGGCGCGCTCCTGCGCTTCGATCAGGCGCTCGTAGTCTTCGCGCGGAAACTTGGCGTCGACCGGCAACCAGACCGGCGTAGCCGAATCCCCCTGCTCGGCCCGCCCCGGCAGCTTGATCGCAAATTCGACGCGCTCGGCGCTCTTCGGCACGGTCGCGACATTTTTCGCGTACTGGTCCACGGTGAGCATCTGTTCGAGCAGGGCCTCGAGCTGCACCTCGCCCCATGTGCCGCGCGTCTTGACGTTGGTGAGCACCTTCTTCAGATCGCCGACGCCGGCAGCCAGCGTTTGCATTTCACCCAGCCCGCGATGCACCTGTTCGAGCCGGTCGGACACCAGCTTGAACGACTCCCCGAGGCGCTGTTCCAGCGTGGCGTGCAATTTTTCGTCGACGGTGCGGCGCATTTCCTCGAGCTTGGTCGAGTTGTTCGCTTCGATATCCTTCAGCCGCTGTTCGATGGTCGCGCGCACCTCGGCGAAGCGGCGATCGTTCGCCTCGGTGACTTGCCCGAGTTGCAAGCTCAGCGTCTCGCCGAACTGCCTGAGCGTTCGAGCCTGTTCGTCGCGCGCCTGTTGCGCCTGCTGCTGCAGGCTGTGACGCACCGCGTCGAGTTGCTGCGCGAAACCGTCGATCTTGCCGCCCTGCACCGTCGTCATACTGCTGAACTGCGAGGCCAGCGTTTGTTGAAAGTGCGCGAAGCCGCCGCTCTGCTCGGCACGCGACACGCGCGCCGTCTCGGTGATGTCGTTGCGCAGTTGCCGTTCGAGCCGCTCGTAAGCGTGCGCCTGCGCATCGGCGGCGGCGTCGATACGTTCGCCAAGCAACTCGAATTGCTCGCGCTCGTCGACGCGGCCTTGCCCGCGCATCAACAACGCCAATGCGATCACCAAGGCGATCGCCAGCACCGCGACGGCCGCCACCAGAAGCATTGTCATGAGCGCGCCCGGCCGATGACCTCGGGATTGATCGGGTTCGGCGGCCGGCCGGCGCGCGGGCCTTCGCCCAGCGCCGCGATCAAATTGTCCGCGGCGAGATTCGCCATCGCGCGGCGCGTGGCTTCTGTCGCGCTGGCGATGTGCGGCGTCAGCACGACATTCGGCACCGTCAGCAGGTCGGGATTCAGCTTCGGCTCGCCTTCGAATACATCGAGACCGGCCGCCGCGATCTGTTTCGAGCGCAGCGCCTCGACCAGCGCCGCGTCGTCGACGATCCCGCCGCGCGCGATGTTGGTGAGCGTCGCGCTCGGCTTCATGAGCGCGAGTTCGGCCGCGCCGATCGTGTGATGATTTTCCTGCGTGTACGGCAACACGAGTACGACGTGATCGGCACGCCGCAGCAAGTCCTGCTTCGACACGTATTCGGCATTCAACTCGGCTTCGATCTCCGGCGCGACGCGCGAACGGTTGTGATAGATCACCTGCATGTTGAAGCCTTTCGCGCGCCGCGCCAGCGCCTGGCCGATCCGGCCCATGCCGATCACGCCGAGCGTGGAACCGTACAGATCGCCGCCGAGAAACGCGTCATACGCCCACTTCTCCCATTTGCCCGCGCGCAGCCAATGCTCCGATTCGGCGATGCGGCGTGCCGCCGCCATCATCAGCGCCCAGCCGAAATCGGCGGTGGATTCGTTCAGCACGTCCGGCGTATTGGTGCCGAGCACGTTCGCCGCGTTGAACGCCGCCATATCGAAGTTGTTGTAGCCCACCGCCATGTTCGACACCACGCGCAAACGCGGCGCCGCCGCGAGCACGGCCGCGCCGACCGGATCGCCCGCGGTCAGCGCGCCGTCCCTATCAGCGAGACGGCGCGTGAATTCATCGGCGGGCAATACGTCGCCCTGATTCCAGTCGACGTCGAAATACTGCTTGAGCCGTTCGATCACATCGGGAAAGATCGGACGGGCGACGAGGATCTTCTGCATTGCAATTCTCCGAATAGCGCGTCGAGTCCACTGTCTCGGCGTCAAAGCCTGCGTCAAAAAAAGAGCCATCCGGTCACGACGAAGAGCGGCAACAACACCGCGCCGGACCAGCCCAGATACGCAAAGAAACCCGGCATGCGAACGCCGCGCGACTCCGCGATCGCTTTCACCATGAAGTTCGGCGCATTGCCGATATACGTGTTCGCACCCATGAACACCGCGCCGGCCGAAATCGCGGCGAGCGTGGTGGCGCCGGTGGTCATGAGCGTTTGCGCATCGCCGCCGGCCAGGTTGAAGAACACCAGGTAGGTCGGCGCATTGTCGAGAAACGAAGACAACAGACCCGTCGCCCAGAAATACATCGCGTCGTGCGGCTGACCGGCCGAGTCGTTGACCAGATGGACGATGCCCGCGAAGGCGCCCGCCTCACCCGCGCGCAGGATCGTGATGACCGGCGCGATGGTCAGGAAGATACCGGCGAACAGCTTGGCGACCTCTTCGATCGGCGCCCAGTTGAAATCATTGCCCGCGCGAGCCGCACGCGGCGTGAATGCCAGCGAGAGCAGCGTGACGCCGATTAGCGCGATGTCGCGCACCGCATTTTGCAAGGCGACGTGCGTGCCGAACACGTCGAACGTCACGCCCGGTTTCCACAGCCCGCTCATCAGCACCAGCGCGATCACCGCGGCCAGAAACAGAAAGTTGATCTTGCCGTCCATGCCGAGCGACGGCGAGTCCGGTGTGGGATCGAGAAAGCGCGAACGCTCTTCCTCGCGCCGATGAAAATAGTACGAGTCCAGTGCATAAAATCCGGCGAGCAACACGCTGCAAACGAACAGCATGGGCAGCGCGAGATGCGTGGTGGTCCAGAAGAAACTCACGCCTTGCAGGAAACCGAGAAAGAGCGGCGGGTCGCCCAACGGCGAGAGCGAACCGCCCGCGTTCGCCACCAGGAAGATGAAGAACACCACCACGTGAACGACGTGCTTGCGGTTGTCGTTGGCGCGCAGCAATGGACGGATCAGCAGCATCGCGGCGCCGGTGGTGCCCATGATGCTGGCGAGGACGGTGCCGAGCGCAAGAATCGCCGTGTTCAGGCGCGGCGTGCCATGCAGATTGCCGCGCACGCAGATGCCGCCCGCCACCGTGTAGAGCGCGCTCAGCAACACGATGAACGGAATGTATTCCTCGAGCAACTGATGCACCAGCGTGCCGAGCGCGACGCCCGCGCCGAACGTGAGCGCGAACGGCACGAGAAACACAAGCGCCCACGCTGCCGTGATCTTGCCGAAATGGTGATGCCAGAACCTTGGGGCGAGCAGTGGAAACGCCGCGATCGACAGCAACACGCCGGCGAACGGCAGACCCCATAGCGCCGACAAGGTCGCGCCCTCGAGCGTCGCGGCGCTGGCGAGTCGAGGCCAACCCGCGAGCGTCAGTACGGCGGCGAACATCATGCTCGCCGACACGGCATGCCGTTTCATATTCTTGAAGTCCTTGTCATGACCGACGGCGACTGGTGCCGTGAAAGCCAGCCGCTCGCCCACTCAGGCGCCCTGCACGACGATCACATGAACCCGGTAAGGTCCATGCGCGCCCAGCACGATGGTCTGTTCGATATCGCCGGTGCGCGAAGGCCCGGAGATGAAATTGACGGCGCGCGGAAGTTCGCCGCGCTCGCTGCGGATCAAGGCGAATGCCTCTTCGTGTCCCGCGACGATGCGCGAAGCCGGCACGATCGCAATGTGCGTTTCCGGCAGCAGGCCCGCCGATGCATAGGTCTGCGGCCCAGACAGCAAGACCAGCGTGCCGGTCTCGGCGGTCGCGCAGAAGCAGCCGGTGAGACCGACCACGTCGCCGTCTCGCGGCTTGCGGAACTCGACGGCAAGACCGGCTTCGTCCCACGGCAGGTCTTGCAGCGTTTGCCATGCGATCGCCTGCAGCGGCAACGCATGTTGCGTGAGGTAGCGATGCGCCGCGGCCGGCGCTTCGCTCAATGCCCGAACCGTGTCGACCGTGGTCGCCATTTTCTGCGCTTCCTCGATGAAGCGCGCGCTCAGATCGGCCGGCATCTCCGGGCGCGGGCCTGACGGATGACGCGCGAGATAGTCCGCCGCTGCCTCGCGCTCGGAAGCGGACGGCTCGGGCTCGCGCCCTTGCGCCGCGCGGATGCGCGCCAGGATGTTGCGGCGGGCAATCGATGTGTCCATATGCGAGATCCTCGTGTCGACAGCCGTGCGATGTGACGAGAATTATACCGGCCACCCCGCGCGCGAACACCTTGGCCGAACGGCCAGGCTGCGCGTGGGAGCCGCGTATGAACCGCGTTAATTCACGTCTTCTTCCACCGGCTGCGCGATGCCGAACACCTGCCGCAGATAGGCGAGATAGGCTTTGTCGTCGCACATGTTCTTGCCCGGCGAATCGGACAGCTTCGCCACCGGCTGACCGTTGCAGCGAACCATCTTGATGACGATCTGCAGCGGGTTATAACCCAGGTCGTTGGTCAGATTGGTGCCTACACCGAACGCCAGCTTGCAGCGCCCGCGGAAACGCTCGTACAGTTGCAGCACCTTCGGAATGTCGAGCGCGTCGGAGAACACGAGGATCTTGGTGCGCGGGTCGCAGCGGTTTGCCTCGTAGTGCTTGAGCAGACGCTCGCCCCAGTCGAACGGGTCGCCGGAATCATGACGCGCGCCGTCGAACAGCTTGCAGAAGTACATGTCGAAGTCGCGCAGAAACGCCTGCATGCCGTACACGTCGGACAGCGCGATACCCAGGTCGCCGCGATATTCCTTCGCCCACATTTCAAAGCCGAAGGTTTGCGAGTCGCGCAGCCGCGGCCCGAGCGCCTGGCATGCCTGCAAATACTCATGCGCCATCGTGCCGAGCGGCGTGAGGCCGTGTTTCATTGCGTAGAAGACGTTGCTGGTGCCGGCGAACTGTTCGCCCAGACCGTCTTTCAGCGTGAGGATCACCTCTTCGTGCCACTGCTTCGAGAAACGGCGGCGGGTGCCGTAGTCGGCGATCTTGCAGTCGGCGAATTCCGGGCGCGCGCCTAGCAGTTTCATCTTGTCGACGAGACGCCCGCGCCCTTCGCCGTAAGCCGGCTCCTGCTGCGTATTGCGGAAGTACACCTCATTGACGATCGCCAGCATCGGGATCTCGAACAGGATCGTGTGCAGCCACGGCCCCTTGATCTCGATGTCGATTTCGCCATTGCCCTTGGGCGACGGTTCAATCGATATGTATTTCTCGTTCAGATGGAACAGCGCGAGAAACTCGATGAAATCGCCCTTGATGAAGCGCATGCGCCGCAGGTAGTCGAGTTCGTCGTCGGTGAAACGCAGTTGGCACAGCTTGCGCATCTCGGCGTGAATCTCGCCGATGTACGGCACGAGATCGACATTCGGCGTACGGCAGCGGAAGCGATACTCCACGTTCGCCGCGGGAAAGTGATGCAACACCACTTGCATCATCGTGAACTTGTACAGATCGGTGTCGAGCAGCGAAGTAATAATCATGATGGTGCGAACTGGACCGCGATAGAAACGGAAGGCCTGACATGGAAGGCCCGACTTGCCCATGCGCATGCGACGCGCCCCGAGCGCGCCGACTGATGCATGTTACCCGAATGCGCCCCCATTCAGCGCGCCGCCGGGCGGCTCTTGCCGGAGCCCATAAACTAATCACGAAAACGTATAAAAGGCGCTATCCGATGCTGCATGCGGCTCTTGACGTTACGTTACAATAACCCTTTTGGCGCTTGGCGCCGTTCTCTGATCCGCATGCAGGAGCTGCCTGAATGACTCACGTTGTGACCGAAAGCTGCATCAAGTGCCGCTATACCGACTGCGTCGATGTGTGCCCGGTGGACTGCTTTCGCGAAGGTCCCAACTTCCTCGCGATCGACCCCGACGAATGTATCGACTGCGCCGTGTGCGTGGCCGAATGCCCGGTGAACGCCATTTACGCCGAAGAAGACGTGCCGGGCGACCAGCAGAACTTCATCGAACTGAATGCCGATCTGGCGAAGAACTGGCCGAGCATCACCAAGACAAAAGCGCCGCTGCCGGAAGCCGACGAGTTCAAGGACGTGAAGGAAAAGCTCGCGCTGCTCGTCCGCTGAGCGTTGCGGCGCGTAAGCACAAGGTATTGACAGGCGCGTAAGCTGCTCCTACAATTTCGTTTCTCTGCTGTTGTTGTTCTGTTCCTCGATAGCTCAGTCGGTAGAGCGCCGGACTGTTAATCCGTAGGTCCCTGGTTCGAGCCCAGGTCGAGGAGCCAAGAATTGCAAAGGCCCGTTAACCAAGACGGGCTTTTTTATGTAGATCAGGTTGTACTGCTGTTCCTCGATAGCTCAGTCGGTAGAGCGCCGGACTGTTAATCCGTAGGTCCCTGGTTCGAGCCCAGGTCGAGGAGCCAAAATTCTGGAAGGCCCGCATCCGTGCGGGCCTTTTTGTTTTGGCGTGGCGCTCGCCTGCGTCGATCGCACTCGCCCCCGTGACCGGCACGCCGTTATACGATGGCGGTTTCCCGGCGTGCATGTCACGCTCGGTCCCGGCATCCCGTCCATGCGTCCAATCCCGACGCTCATTCACGACCCTCTCATGAAACCGATCTCGTCGCTCCTCGCGCTCGCAGTTGCCGCCGCACTAGTCCTCATACCGACGGCACACAGCGAGGAAGTCGCCAGCGTCAATACCAACTTCCGCATCACCGGTTCGGACCGCGTGGTCGTCGAGGCTTACGACGATCCCGCGGTTCAAGGCGTGACCTGCTACGTGTCGCGAGCGCGCACCGGCGGCGTCAAAGGCACGCTCGGCATCGCGGAAGATCCGACGGAGGCGTCCATCGCCTGCCGGCAAGTCGGCGCCATCCATTTCACCGGCCCGCTCAAGCAGCAAGCCGACGTGTTCTCCGTGAGCATGTCGCTGATCTTCAAGTCGCTGCACGTGGTGCGGGTGGTCGACGCGAAGCGCAACGCGCTGGTGTATCTGACCTACAGCGACCGGGTCGTCAGCGGCAGCGCGAAGAACAGCGTGAGCGCGGTGCCGATGCCGGCCGGCACGACGATCCCGGTCAGGTAAGCGCC
The DNA here is from genome assembly GCF_052045835.1 of Paraburkholderia sp. 22099. Classification (NCBI taxonomy): domain Bacteria; kingdom Pseudomonadati; phylum Pseudomonadota; class Betaproteobacteria; order Burkholderiales; family Burkholderiaceae; genus Paraburkholderia; species Paraburkholderia sp. 22099. The sequence continues at coordinate 146,220 of NZ_JBQEPU010000020.1, forward strand.
GCACCTACGGCAAACCGCACGCAAGATACGCGTATCGGCCCACGCGCCGGCAGGTCACGGCGCGCTACACTGGGCAGTCTTGCCGGACCTTCACCATGACCGCCGCCCATCGCTTTCAGGACTCCGCCCGTTACTGGCGCACGCCGCTTCTGCCCGGCGCGGACCTGCTCACGGCCGAATACCACGACCACGAGTTCACGCCGCATTGGCACGACGCATACACGATTCCCGTGATCGTGGCGGGCGCCGAGGGCTATCGCTATCGCGGAACGGATTATGTTGCCGAGGCCGGCAGCGTCCCGATCATCAATCCGGGCGAATTGCACACGGGCTCGAGAGCCGTCGAGGCCGGCTGGCGCTATCGGGTGATGTATGCGCCGGTGCATTTCATTCACGCGCTCGCCGATGAAGTCGCCGGCAAGCGAGAGGCGCTGCCGTGGTTCGCACCCGGCGTGATCCGCGACGCCGATCTCGCACGACGGTTGGCGCGAGCGCATCGTCTGCTGGAGGCGGGCGACGACGCGCTCGCCGCCGAGGCCGCCATGTTCGACGCGTTGTCCACGCTATTGGTCCGCTACGCGCAAACGCAGCCGGAGCCTGCGCGCCTCGCTACCGACGACGTCCGCGTGGCGATCATGAAAGAGCGTCTCGCGGGCGACCTCGTCGCGCCCGTCACGCTGACGGATGTCGCGCGTGCGGCGGGCCTCTCGCCGTTTCACGCGGCGCGCCTTTTCACGCGGGCCACCGGCCTGCCGCCCCACGCGTGGCGCAATCAGGTGCGTCTGCAACGCGCGCTTGCGCCGCTGCGCGCCGGCGTTTCGGTGACGGAGGTCGCCGCCGTCAGCGGCTTCACCGATCAAAGCCATTTCACGCGGCATTTCCGGCGCATGTTCGGGGTGCCGCCTGGGCGCTGGCAAGGGCGCTGAAGCGGCGCGGGCGAGCGGCGTGGGCGTTGACCCCCTTCGGGGCAACAACGCAGCCGCTCTTCGCCCACTGCTTGCTGCCCCCGCCTTCTGCCCGTTGCCCGTTGCGCTCTGCCGTCCTCTTCGCCCTCCGCCCTCCGCCCTCCGCCCTCCGCCCTCCGCCCTCCGCCCTCCGCCCTCCGCCCTCCGC
>NZ_JBQEPU010000021.1:0-134666 GCF_052045835.1 Paraburkholderia sp. 22099
ATGGTGTCTCTTGCGTTCCAGGGCATGGTCGGGACCGGGCGTTTTCGTACCCGGAAGTGTCAACCATGTCCTCGCACACCTGTCAGCTATGTCCCCGGTCTGTACACGGCCGGCAAAGAAAAGTAGGTGCCGCCCCGCACAGGGGCAACACTAATAGACCACTAAGACCACAAGGAAAGGCCAAAACCCAAGGCAACCAACGAATAGCGCCGCACAGGCAAAAAAAACCGAACACCTAACCCCAGGAGCCACCATGATCGACAGAATAACCGCCATGCGCACATTCATCCGAATCGTGGACACCAACAGCTTCACCCGCGCAGCGGAGTCATTAAACATCCCGCGCGCGACGGCGACCACCATCGTCCAGAATCTGGAAGCCCTGCTTGGCACGGCGCTCCTCGCCCGCACGACGCGGCGTCTGAGCGTCACCCCAGAAGGCGCGGCCTACTACGAGCGCTGCGCGCAAATCCTCGCCGACATCGACGACATGGAAGCGAGCATCCGCCACGCAACCGACAACCTCACAGGCCGTCTGCGCATCGAAATGCCCAACGCGGTCGCGAACGCCATCGTGCTGCCGGCACTCGACGACTTCCATACGCGTTACCCGAGTCTCGATCTCGCCATCGGCATCAGCCCCCGCACAGTCGACCTGATCTCGGACGCAATCGACTGCAGCATCCAGCTAGGCGAATTGCCCGATTCGAATCTGGTCGCGCGGCAGTTGGGAACCCTCGAACACGTGACCTGCGCGAGCCCGGCCTATCTGGAGCGCCACGGCACACCCACCGATCTGGACGATCTGCGCGGACATCTCGCGGTCAATTGCATGTCGCCGCATAACGGTCGCGAAGTCGACTTCGACTTCGAGGTGAACGGCGAGGCGCAAACGGTCAAGGTGAGCGGCTTCGTCAAGGTCAGCGACGAACAGGCCTATCTCACCTGCGGACTGCAAGGTCTCGGCCTGATTCAGCCGGCGCGGATCGCCGCGCAACCGTACCTGGATTCGGGACTGCTGCGCGAAGTACTGCCGCAATGGAAACCCGTGCCGATGCCGGTCTCGGTCGCGTTCGTGAAGAACCGCCGCGTGTCGCCGCGCGTGCGCGCGTTCGTCGACTGGCTCGCGGAGTTGTTCGAGAAAACGGAGCACGTCGATCAGGATCTCTCGCGCGTGCGTCAGTTGTTGCGCGGCCTGCATCCCGCCTGAGGCGGTTTCGATGCAGACCGCTCGCAACGCCGCGACAGGTGCGTCAGTTCCGTAGTGTGACCGGCACCGGCCGCGTCAGCAGATCGACGTACAAGTTGAAAAAGTTCGGATTGTCGAAGCGTTTGACGATCGTCATCTTTTGCAAACCCGCCGGCGGCGAACTCGTGTAACCCGTGGACTTGCCGTCATTGGCGCCGAAACTCGTGTCCACGTCCACCCACTCCTCCACTGTCTGCGTCGCGAACGACGGGCGCATCAGATACGCGAGCGTCAGCGTGTCCCAGATGTTCGTCGTGTAATTCGGATTGGTCTCGAAACCGTTCTTGCCGTCGAAGCCGTAACCGTTCAACGTCTTGAACAACTGCGTGATGATGGTCTGCTTCGTGGGATCGTGCGCGACACGATCGTAAAGCGCCTTGTCCATCTTGACGGTATCCGTCACGTCGAGCGGAATCACCACCTGCTTGATCGGCAAACGCAACACGGTTTTCGCCGCTTCGGGATCGAACCACCAGTTGAATTCCGCTGTCGGCGTGGTGTTGCCCGGCACGTCGATCGCCCCGCCCATGTAGACGATCTGCTTGATCAGCGGAACGATTTCCGGATGCTGGCGGGTAGCGAGCGCGATATTGGTCAGCGGCCCGATCGCCAGGATCGTCACCTGACCGGGATACTGCTTGACCGAATCGACGATGAAATCCACCGCGCTTTTGCCCTGCACTTTCGTATGCGTGGCGAAGCCGTCCGGCGGCGCGACGAGGTCGCTATCCGATTGCGGCTCGGGTGTGCCCCATGCGCCGAGATAACCGTCGCCACCGGGGAATTGCGCCAGTTCAGCCTGAATGGTCGTGAAGTCATGCGACAAAGCGCGGTTGGCGCCGGCGTACACGCCGATCTGATTTTCAACGCCGAGGCGCTCGACGGATTTCAACGCATCCGCCACACCCTGCTTCAACCATTGATTACCGGAGACGACCGTAATGCCGAGTACTTTCAGCGAACCTTGCGCCTGCAATTGCGCGGCCATCACGCCGAGCTGACCGTCGTCGCTCAGTGTGTTGTAGTCGCTGTCGATAATGACCTTGGGAGGGTCGGCGGGCAGATTGAGATGACCGCCGCCACATGCCGAGATGGACAAGACGGTCGCCATGGTTGCCAGCCATGTCGATGCCAGGAGAAGTCGCTTCACTGATGCCTCCTTGTTTTAGCGCTGTGCTGCGCTGCCGGAATGAGGAGGCCATCATAGGCGCAAAACTAGCGAAGCAGAATCATCATGTTCGCGGCGTGATTCGTGGAATCAGCGTGGCGATAAGACGGCAGGCGTCATCGTTTTGCTCGACGCGCTGCCTCGCCGTGAAGGCGATCTGAAATCAAGGCTGACGAGCCTGTGCCGACGAGCCGGGGCACGCGGGGTCTTTACCCCAATGACCATCGCACACGCGCCAGCGGCACAACTGGTCTTCGAAAAAGCCGCGCTGCCCGCACTCTTTCACGCGCTCGGCGAGCTTCGCGTTGCCGGGCGCAGCCGATGCGCTGACCTTGGTGGCCGTGTTGCCGCCGGCCGCTTTCGCGTCCGCCGGTTTGGTCCGCGCAACGAGCGCCGCCAACAGATCCGCATCCGAATCGTCTTTCGAAGCGCTACCGCTGCGTGATTTCTTCGACTGCGCGACCGTGCCCGATGTGCTCTCGCGATGATTGCTCGTACTCGCCGCCGCGTTTTCCTTCTTGCCGTGGGCCGCCGTCTCGTGCTTCGCGTTGCTGGCGACAGCCGTGGCGTTCTTGCCGTGCTTCGCCGCCGGCACGCTGGCGGCGGAGGCCGCCGATGCCGATGCAACCAATGCCGACGCGCTGCTCGGTTCCGCGCCGTCCGCGAGCGCGCGGGACAAGCGGTTTTCGTCGCTGCTAGCGGGCGTTGCGGCGGACGCCGCCGCGGCTTTGCTGTCGCTATCGTCGGCCACGATCGTCGCCGCTTGCGACGACGCCGCAGCCGGCGCCTCGACCTTCGCGACGACTGGCGGCGCACCGCTCGCGGCGGCGGCCGCTTTCTCGACGTTGGCCGGCGTGGCCGAAGCCAACGACGCGGTTTGCGTGCGCTGCTGCAGATGCCACGCGGCCCAGCCGCCGGCCGCGATCACCAGCAAGGCAACCAGCACGAGCGGCGTTTTCGACCGGCGTGGATTATCCGTAGGCGGCGCGACGCGGCCTTCGAGGTTCGCGAGAATTCGCGAACCATTGCCATCGGCGCCTTTAGCCTTATCGGATAACAGGCTGGGCGGGGCTTTGGAATTCGAACTTTCCGGCGCACTCATTCACTGTCTCATTGAATCCTGGATTATTTCGCCGTGATAATACCGTTCCGGCTCGTCTTCGAGCAGGCCTGATTCTAAGAGCAAGCATTACAAAATACAATTGTTTCCAATTTCCGGGGTCGCCTTTGATTGCCGTAGTACTTCTCGCCTATTTCGCCGTTGCCGTCGTAATCGCCGCAATGCTGCTATTGCCGCCGGTGCGTGCCTATTTATTAGGCGCGGCACTCGCTATTCATGGCCGCGTTATGCGCGGGGCATCGCGTCGCGCATCGCGCGCTCGTGGTCAATTAGTACGCTCGGCAAAAATTTCGCAATCGACCGTAGTCGATATGCAAAACTTACTGGCAAAGCGGCGCTTGCTGATTTTTACCACCGCGGGTATTCTTGCGACGCCGCCATTGGTGGCATTGGCATTACGCGGCCGGCAATTATTCCAATTCGATGACACCGCACGGGTTCCGGACGAGAAAATTGCTGCGTTATTGAACGGCGAACAGCTCGTGCCCCCGCCGCCGCTGCCTCCCGAGGTATTCGCAACGCGGGAAGTCGAGCAGATTCGGCCCGCGCTAAAAGACGCGAGCCGCGACTGGAATTTGCTCGATGCCGATTTCAGAACGCGTTTATTGCTCGTTTACAAAATCATGCACGAGCAGTACGGGTACGAAATGGCTTTGCTGGAAGGTTATCGCAGTCCGGAGCGGCAAAACCGGCTCGCGCAAATGGGGGGCAACGTCACCAATGCCGCAGCATTCCAGAGCTATCACCAATACGGCCTTGCCGCGGACAACGCGTTTTTGCGCGAAGGCAAGCTCGTCATTTCAGAAAAAGATCCCTGGGCCATGCGCGGCTATCAGTTATACGGACAGACGGCCGAACAGGTCGGGCTGACATGGGGCGGCCGCTGGAAGTTGATGGATCTCGGGCACGTCGAATATCACAAACCGGGCTTCGTCCTCGGGCGTGGTCATTAAGGCGAAGCAGGTAATAAAGAAGGTTAAAAGGGTTGACAATGGGGCGTTCAATCAATTTCTCTGGCGAAGAGCGGCAATTCCGCGAGCATATCGGCATTGGGCCATCCGTGATCGGCAGCGGTCAGTGTCGATTTAACAATTCAGCCTTTTTCGCTGTCACCTGAAAATGCTTTCGCTTTATTTCAAATGCCATACGCGCGCCGCGCTGCCTGCCACACCACGCGCCACAACACATCTCATCAAGACCTGAACGGCCTATGCGACGCATTCTCAACGTGTTGACCCACACACGCACGCTCTCGATCATCGGCTTGCTCGCGCTCGCTGCTGTTTTATTCATCGGCGCGGATACCTTGCAGATCGACCCGCTGTGGCCTGCGATCGCACTCGGCGCGATCGTCGCGCTGTGGCTGCTGGTGTGGGCGGTGCGCCGCCTGCGCGCGCGCCGCGCGAACAACAAGCTCGGCGAAATGCTCGAACAGCAGGCCGAGAAGCAGGCGGAAAGCGGCCCCGCGCCCACGCCGGCGCGCCAGGCCGAACTCGACGTGCTGCGCACGCGCCTCGTCGACGCGGTCAAGACCATCAAGACCTCGAAGATCGGTCAGGTTTCGGGCGGCTCGGCGCTGTACGAGTTGCCGTGGTACATCGTGATCGGCAATCCCGCCGCGGGCAAGAGCAGCGCGGTGCTGAACTCCGGCTTGCAGTTCCCGTTCGCCGACAAGAACAACGCGGTCATCCACGGCATTGGCGGCACGCGCAATTGCGACTGGTTCTTCACGACCGAAGGCATTCTGCTCGACACGGCCGGCCGCTATTCGGTGCACGAGGAAGACCGCACGGAGTGGCTCGGCTTTCTCGGCCTGCTCAAACGCTTCCGGCCGAAGGCGCCGATCAACGGCATCATCGTCACCGCCAGCATTGCCGAACTGACCAGCAGCAAGCCCGAGTTCGCGATCAACCTCGCGAAGAACCTGCGCCAGCGCGTGCAGGAGTTGACCGAAAAGCTCGAAGTGTTCGCGCCGGTGTACGTGATGTTCACCAAGGCCGATCTGATTACCGGCTTCACCGAGTTTTTCAGCGGCAGCGACCGCCATGAATACGACCGCGTGTGGGGCGCCACCCTGCCCTACGAGCCGGATGAGAAGCGCGACGTGGTCGGCCTGTTCGACGACCACTTCGAAGAACTGTACGACGGCCTGAAAGAGATCAGCGTCGCGCAGATGTCGATCAATCGCGGCAACAAGCTCTCGCCGGGACAGTTGAGTTTCCCGCTCGAATTCTCGACCATCAAACCCGCGTTGCGCGCGTTTCTCGCCACGCTGTTCGAAACGAACCCGTTCCAGTACAAGCCGATTTTCCGCGGCTTCTATTTCACCAGCGCGTTGCAGGAAGGCGAAACCAACAGCGCCGCCGCCACGCGCATCGCCAACCGCTTCGGCCTCTCCGCCGAGAGCCTGCCCAAGCCGCACAGCGCGTTCTCGAAGAACGGCTTCTTCCTGCGCGACCTGTTCTCCAAAGTGATCTTCGCCGACCGGCAGACGGTCAGGCAATTCGCCAGCCCCGCGAAAACGCGCATGCGCTATGCGACGTTCTTCGGCTTCGTCGCGGTGCTCGCGTTGGCGCTCGGCGGCTGGACGTGGTCGACGATCGGCAATCAGCAACTCGCCGACAACGTCAAGGCCGACCTCGACAACGTCGTGCGTTTGCAGCAGAACCGCAACGACCTGCAATCGCGCCTGCAGGCCATGGACATTCTGGAAGACCGCATCGACCAGCTCGAACAGTTCCGCCGCGACAAGCCGCTGGCCGTTTCGCTCGGGCTGTATCAGGGCGATCGGCTCGAACAGCATCTGCTCACCGAGTATTACAACGGCGTGCGCCAGATCCTGCTCGCGCCGGTCTCACAGAATCTCGCGTCGTTCCTGAAGGACGTCAACGCGCATCCCGATCAGCTCGCGCCGCTGAACCGCACGCCCGATGCCGCCGCGATTCCGGTGTCCGCGCACACGGCGATGGCGACCAACAGCCAGGGCGGACTCTATAGCGATGCGTCGCCGACCAACGTCGAGGACGCCTACAACGCGCTCAAGACCTACCTGATGCTGAGCGACAAGCGTCACGCGGAAACGGCTCACCTGACCGACCAGGTGGCGCGCTTCTGGCGCGGCTGGCTCGAAACGAATCGCGGCAACATGCCTCGCGACGAGATGATCCGCAGCGCCGAGCGCATGATCACGTTCTACCTGTCGCGCGTGTCGGACAACGACTGGCCGATGATCGACCAGAACCTCGGCCTCGTCGATCAAACGCGCGAGAACCTGCGCCGCGTGGTGCGCGGCATGCCGGCCCGTCAGCGCGTCTACGAGGAAATCAAGGCGCGCGCGTCGACCCGTTTCGCGCCGATGACGATCGCGCGCATCGTCGGCGAGAACAATACGGGGCTGGTGGCGGGCAGCTATGCGATCCCCGGCACCTTCACGCGTGAGGCGTGGTTCCAGTACGTGCAGCCCGCGATTCGCGACGCCGCCACCAAGGAATTGCAGGCGAAGGACTGGGTGCTCAACACTTCCGCGCACGACGATCTGACGTTGGAAGGCAGCCCCGAGCAGATCCAGAAAGCGCTGGTCACGATGTACAAGACCGAGTACGCGATGCACTGGCAGAAGTTCATGCAGGGCATTGCCGTGCAGAGCTTCGGCAGCTTCGGCCAGGCCGTGGATGCGATGAACCGCCTGGGCGATCCGCAGGACTCGCCGATCCGCAAGGTGCTGCAAACCGCCTACGATCAAACCTCGTGGGACAACCCGTCGCTCTTCAATGCGAATCTGAAGCGCGCGCAAAGCGGCGTCACGAGTTGGGTCAAGCAATGGTTCTCGCGCGCGCCGACCGGCCAGTTGAACGCGAACATCGACATCAACGGCAATCCGGTCGAAATGCCGATGGGTCCGATCGGCCAGGAGTTCTCGGCACTCGGCCGTATCGTGGTGAGCGGCGACAACGGCTCGATGCTCAAGGGCTACATGGATACGCTCTCGAAGGTCCGCACGCGCTTTAACGTCATCAAGAATCAGGGCGATCCGGGACCGGGCGCGCGTCAGTTGATGCAGCAGACACTCGACGGCAACGGCTCCGAGCTGGCCGATTCGCTGAAGTACGTCGACGAGCAGATGCTCACGGGCCTCACCGATTCGCAACGCAAGGCGCTGCGCCCGCTGCTGGTGCGTCCGCTGATGGCCGCGTATACGGTGGTGATCCAGCCGGCCAGCGTCGAAGTCAACAAGGTGTGGAATGCGCAGGTCTATCAGACCTTCCAGGGATCGCTCGCGAACAAGTACCCGTTCGCGGGCGATGCGAAGGTCGAGGCCGGCGCCGGCGAGATCGCCCAGGTGTTCGGACCGGACGGCGCGATCGCCAAGTTCGTCGGCACCACGCTCGGACCGCTCGCGGTGCGCCGCGGCGATACCCTCACCGCTCGCACGTGGGGCGACATGGGTCTCGCGCTCACGCCCGACTTCACCAACGGCTTCGCGCGCTGGGTGGCGCCGCTCGCCGGCGGCGCGGCCTCGACCGGCCAAAGCTCGTCCGAACCGCAGACCGTGTTCCAGATCCTGCCGCAGCCGAGCAGCGGCACCACGGAATACACGCTCGCGATCGACGGTCAGCAGATGCGCTATCGCAACACGCCGCCGCAGTGGACCAACTTCGTGTGGCCGAATCCATCGGGTTCGCCAGGCGCGACGCTTAGCGCCACCACGTTCGACGGCCGCACGCTGCAACTCGTCAACGAGCCGGGCCGCTACGGTCTGGAGAAGCTGATCAACTCGGCGCAGCGCAAGCGTCGTCCGGACGGCACCTTCGATCTGTCGTGGACGCAAGGCAATGTGACGGTGGCGGTCAGCATGCGCATCATCAGCACGTCGCAGGCATCGAGCGGCGGCGACGCGCCGCAGCAACAGAGCCTGCGCGGCTTGCGGCTGCCGTCCTCGGTGGCGGACGTGGGCTCCGCAGCCAACCCGGTCAATGCAACGGCAGCGGGCGGCGCGCCCGCTGCCGCGCCGGCTTCGCCAACGGCTCGGCCGGCCACGGCCGCCGCCGCGGTTTCGAACACAGGGGGTGCGCAATGACGCAAACCGTGCAGGCGCAGATCGCCTACTTCGGCAAGATTCCGTCGCGCGGCGACTTTGTCAAAAGCGCGCATAACCCGCAATTGCTGGCCACGCTCGACCGCTGGATCGCCGAGGCGATGGAATTGCTGAGCGACGATCCGCGCTGGAAGATCGTCTACGAAAACGCCAAGCCCATGCACTTCGCGTTCCTCGGTTCGCGCAGCAAGCTGGCGATTGCCGGGCACATGGTGGCGAGTCACGATCAGTCGTCGCGGCGCTTTCCGTTTCTGGCCGCGACCGCGCTGGAAGTCGAAAAGCCGCTGACCTTCCTCGCGCACAGTCCGCTCGCGTTCGCGCGGCTGTGGTCGCGGGTCGCCTCGCAGATGAAGCCGCTGCTCGGCGCGAGCGAGCCGCCCGGCGCGTTGCAGGCGCTCGGGGAAACCCAGGTGGCGATCGAAATCGGCGGCGGTCCCGACAATCCGCACGACGGCACCTTCAACGATTTCGTCGAGCACCAGACGCTCGCCGGCCTCGAACAGATGCTGCTCGCGAGCGGTCATCCGGTGCGCTTGCGCGGCGCGATGCTGGCGCTCGGCTCGCTACTGCGTCCGGTGATGCAAAGCGGCTCGTCGCATCTCGAACGCGGGCTCACGTTGCCGTTGCCGAACGATCCGTTTTATCGCAGTCTCGTCGCCGCATTCTGGCTCGAACTGATCGCGCCGTTCGTCTCGCAGGCGGATTTCGAACTGGCGATTTTCATCGGCACGATCGCCGAGCGCGAGCGGCTCATCATCGGCTTTAACGGCGCCTCGGCCAAAACGCTGCACAGCGTGGTCGATCCGCAGGCGTATGCGGCACACAACATCGATATCGACGATCCCGAGTGGATCGACGAACACGCACAGAACGATCATGGCATCAGCAAGCTCGTCAGTTACCTCGACCAACCGCAACTGTCGCTGCGCGTCAGCATCGACACGTTCCGCGAAGCATTCACGGGAGCGTGACACGATGCTGATTAAACACACTCGCATGGCCGCGCTGCTCACGGGTCTCATGATCGGCGGTCTCGCCCATGCCGACAATGACGGCCCGGCGCGCGTTACGCCGGTCGACAACAGCGGCGTGTCGATTCGCACCACGGTCCTGCCGGCGTCGTCGGCGGCTGCCGGAACTGCCGGACCCGCCGTGAACACAGCCGGGCTCGCCAGCGGCACGACGGGTGCGGGCACCGGCGCGGTCACCGCCGCCCCGCCGCCCGCCAATGCAGCGCCGGGCCAGGTGGTGGTGGGCGGCAAGGTGCCGGATGAAGCAACCAAGTCCGCCGTGCTGACCAAGCTGCGCGACACGTATGGCGCGGCGAACGTGGTCGATCAGATCGAGGTGGCGGACGTGGCGACGCCGCCGAACTGGTCCGCCAACGTGCAAAAACTGATTGGCCCGCAGTTGAAGCAGATCAGCAAGGGTCAATTGAAGATCGACGGCACGCAGATCGACGTGAAGGGCGAAGTGCACAACGAATCGCAGCGGCAGCAGCTCGCGAGCGACATGGCGAATGCGCTGAATCCAACCTATACGATCAAGAACGGCTTGCGCGTGAGCGCGTCCGAACAAGGTCTGCTCGATCAGACGCTCGCGAACCGCACGATCGAATTCGAAACCGGCAGCGCGACGCTCACGCCGCAAGGCCGCGCCATTCTCGATCAGATGGCCGCGGTGCTGTTGAAGATGACCACGAAGATGGTGGCGATCATCGGCCACACCGACAACTCCGGCAACCGCACGTCGAACATCGCGCTGAGCCAGGCGCGCGCGGATGCGGTGAAGGGTTATCTGGTCGCCAAGGGCCTGCCGCCGCAGCAAATGACCACAACCGGCGTCGGCCCGGACCAACCGATTGCATCGAACGATACGAGCGACGGGCGGGCACGCAACCGGCGCATCGAGTTTCGCGCGGGGTCGTGAGTCGTTGCTTGCGCGCCTCCGCGCCGCCGCGCATGAAAAAAGCCTGGCTTCCTTGAAAATCGAAGCCAGGCTTTTTTGTTTCCCTTGCGGATGCGTTAGCTTTTCTCGTCGGGCTTCACGCCCAGCAGCTCGCGAATATGGGCGAGCGATCCGTCGTCTTTCACCACCGTCGAGAGCCATTGATGCAAGGGCATGTCCGCGCACTCGGCGGCCTTCTCGGCGAAATAGGCGGCCGGATTATGCGGCTCGGTGCCGCGAAAGAATTTCGCCACCGCGCGCAACTGCGCAACCGCTTGCGCACGGCTCTGGATTCCTGCAATCGACGTGGTCGGCATGGTCGTCAACACGGGTTCCTCGCGTTGCGCGGCGGTCTTGAAGGTGGGCTCGGCGCGTTCGAGTTCGTTGGGCGTGGAGGCTTTCGGCGTGGGCGCCGCTTCCACGCCCACGCCCAGGTCGCGGGCGAAGCGTTCGGCCAGACGGTAGACGCTTTCATACGCGTCCTTTACCTGGCGAAAGCTCGGCGCGGAATCGGCGGCACGGCGATCGAGCTCCTGTTCGAGCGCGAGCATCGCCGCTTCGAACGCTTTGAGGTCGACCAGCAGCGTCGAATAAAACGCCGGCGGCGTGCTGCGCTTCGATGCCTCGATCTGCTCGATCGAAGGCTTGCCGCGCGCGATGTCGTCGGCGTGATCCGGATCGCGCTTGACGGCTTGCGCGACATGCGTGGCCACGTCCCAGTCGATCGTGCTATACGAGTTGCCTTGCGACGACGTGAGCGGCATCGCGCGCAGCAGATCGCCGGTGCGGCCCACCAGCCACGCGACGTTGCCGAGACGGTACTCGGTGTCGTCGCCTTCCGGCAGCGGATGCACGTGGTCCCAGTACTTTTCGCACAGCCCCGTCAGCAACGCATAGCCTTGCGTGAGACCGGTGACGCCTTCCTCGATGGCAAGCGCTTCCGTGAGCCATACGGCGAGCCGCAAATCCTTGGTCTGCGTTTGCAGCAGACTGCTCGATCGTTCGACCACGAACGGCCAGTCCGCCTCCTTGATGTCCGTGACCCATTCGCCCTGATCCAGCGACGGGTCCTCGAAACGGCGCGCGTGCTGGATCGCGTCGAAGTCGGCGGAGAAAAGCAGATCGTCGCCGCAGGGCGAGGTTTCGCTGATCGGAGCCAGCAGCGTAGTCAGATTAGTCGGCATGGCAGAAAGCGATAAGTATCCGGTACGGCGTTAAAACAGATCGACTGGCGAACGACGCGTCGACGCGCCGCTTCACACAACCACGTATTCGAATTCTCCCGCTTCGCTCGCGCGCACCGAAATACGTTCGAGCGCGGCGCCGTTCGCGATGCGCTCCAGCACCTGCTGCGCGACTTCGGGCAACAGCGTGCCGTTCAGAATGTGATCGACGTTGCGCGCGCCGGAATCCACCTCGGTGCAACGCGCGAGCACCGCGTCGACCAGCGACTCGTCCCACTCGAACACCGCCTTATGGTTCGACTCGATGCGGCGGCGAATCCGCTCCAGCTTCAGCTCGATGATTTCCGCGAGCACGTCATCGGAAATCGGATAGTACGGCACCACTTTCATGCGGCCGAGAAACGCCGGCTTGAATGCCTTGTAGAGTTGCGGGCGCAATGCTTCCGCGAGTTCGTCCGCGCTCGGCAGTTCTTCGGCGCTCCTGTTCAGGCACGCCTGCATCACCGCTTGCGAGCCGACATTCGAGGTCAGAATGATCAACGTATTGCGGAAGTCGATCTCGCGGCCCTCGGCGTCGTCCATCGTGCCCTTGTCGAACACCTGGAAGAACATTTCGAGCACGTCGGGATGCGCCTTTTCGACTTCGTCGAGCAGCACGACCGAGTACGGATTGCGCCGCACCGCTTCGGTCAGCACGCCGCCCTCGCCGTAACCGACGTAGCCCGGCGGCGAGCCTTTCAGGCCCGATACGCTGTGCGCTTCCTGATACTCGCTCATGTTGATCGTGACCATCTTGCGTTCGCCGCCGTACAGCACGTCGGCAAGCGCGAGCGCGGTTTCGGTCTTGCCGACCCCCGACGGTCCGACGAACATGAACACGCCGCGCGGCTTGTTCGGGTCTTCGAGATTCGCGCTCGCGGTGCGCACGCGTTGCGCGATCGCATCGAGCGCATGGTCCTGGCCGATCACGCGCGCGCTCAATAGCGGTTGCAGGTTCAGCACGGTCTGGATTTCGTCCTTGACCATGCGGCCGAGCGGGATGCCGGTCCACGACGCGACGATTTCAGCGACCACGTGGCCGTCGACCTGCAACGGCACCATCGGCTGACCGCCTTGCAACGCGTGCAATTCGGCCACGCGCGTGGCGAGCGTTTCGCGCGCCTGCTGCGCTTTTTCGGCTTGCGCGGCAGCGCCGCTGCTCACACGCGCCGCGTCGATCTCCGCGCGCAGGCCGACGATCTCCGCGACGAGCGCGCGCTCCTTGTCGTAGCGCGCTTCGTCTTCGGCGAGATCCTTGAGGTCTTGTTCCCGTTCGCTGCGCAGTTCCGCGAGCCGCTCGTCGTGCAGCGCGCCGCTCGCCGCTTCGCGCTCCAGCGCGGCGATTTCAGCGTCGATACGTTCGAGGCGCTTTTTCGTGTCGTCGATCGCAGCCGGTGTCGAGCTATGCGCCAGCGCGACTTTCGCGCAGGCGGTGTCGAGCACGCTGATCGCCTTATCCGGCAATTGCCGGCCGCTGATGTAGCGATGCGACAGGCGCACCGCTTCAGTGATCGCGTCGTCGAGCACGCGGACGTTGAAGTGTTTTTCCATCAACGCGGCCATGCCGCGCAGCATCGCGGCGGCGAGCGTTTCGCCCGGCTCCTCGATCTTCACGACCTGGAAACGCCGCGCCAATGCCGCGTCTTTCTCGAAGTACTTCTTGTACTCGCTCCACGTGGTCGCCGCTATGGTGCGCAATTCACCGCGCGCCAACGCGGGCTTCAGCAGGTTCGCCGCATCGTTCTGCCCGGCCTGGCCGCCGGCGCCGATGATCGTGTGCGCTTCGTCGATGAACAGAATGATCGGATGCGGGCTCTTCTTGACTTCGTCGATCACGTTCTTCAGGCGGTTTTCGAATTCGCCTTTCACGCTCGCGCCCGCTTGCAGCAGCCCCATGTCGAGTACGTGCAGCGCCACGCCTTTCAGCGGCGCCGGCACGTCGTCCGCGGCGATGCGCAGCGCGAGACCCTCGACCACCGCCGTTTTGCCGACGCCCGCCTCGCCCGTCATGATCGGATTGTTTTGCCGACGGCGCATCAGAATGTCGATGGTCTGGCGAATCTCGCCTTCGCGGCCGATCACCGGATCGATCTTGCCGTCACGCGCGCGCTGCGTGAGGTTGCTGGTGTACGTATCGAGCGCGGGTGTTTTGGACGGCGCGCCGGGCAAGCTGTCGGCCGCCGCCGTATCGCTCGTGCTTTCGTCTTCGTTCTGCGCCGCATTGCTGCGCTCGACTTCGCGCGAGCCCGCGGTCAATTCATCGAACTTGTGCTTGAGATCGGTCATCCGCACGTCGCGCAGCAATGGCGACATGCGCTCGGCGAACTGTGCGAGATCCGGCGCCGTCAGCAACGCGAGCAGCAAATGCCCGGAACGGATCCGCCCGATCTGCGAATCGAGCGACGCAATCAACCACGCCTGTTCGAGCAATTCGATCAGATGCTTCGAAAACACCGGCGTGCGCGTATTGCCGGTCTTCAGGCGCTGCAATTCGCGCTCCAGATCGGCACGCAATGCATGAGCATCGACCCGGCTCGCGCGCAGCACGAGCGCGACGTCGCTCGCGGGTTCATCGAGCAGCGCGAGCAACAGATGCTCCAGGTCCACTTCGTAATGACCGCGCGCGAGACAGTTGTTCGCCGCCAGCAATGCCGCCTGCCGGCAGGTCGGATTCAGTTTGGCGATCAGGGTATTGAGGGACGTGCTCATGTCGTGCGATCCGGTCCAGGTTCTATCGTTATGGTCAGTGAATCACGTGCAATTCGTAGCGTGCATCCGCGCGGTCGCGGTCGGCTTCCCGGGTGCACAGGAATGCGTCCCAGCCGAGGCGCGCGCCGTTGCTCAGAATGCTCGGCCCCACTTCCTCGCGGCGCAACACCAGCGAAACTTCGTATTCGAGCGTGACGCCGGCAAGCAGCGTCAGCATGCGCTCCAGCGCCACGGCACGGTCGGCGCCGGGCAAGAATGCTTCGTAGTCGGCCTTGCCGAGCGGTCCGATCACGAGCCGCGCGCGCATGTCGCGCTGCCAGACCCGTTCGCCCGCCAGCGCCGTGGCGCCGAGCGTCGCGTTGATACTGCCGAGCACGGTCAATTGATCGCGCGGCACGTCGTACCATTTGCCGACGAACTGCTCGACGCGCACCGGCACCTGGAAGTACTCCGACAGCGTGCGTTGCAAGTAGGCCGCCGACACCGGCCGATGCCGCGCGGCCAGTGCATAACCGGCGATCGCTTCGTCGAACAGCGCGCCTTCGCCTTCTTGCAGACTGTTGCGGGTGTCGTCGTCCGCGACGCCGGCCAATGCCAGCAATAGCGGCAGATAGCGCTCGTCGCGATCGAGCTCGTAGTGAAACGGCAGGCGGTATTTCTTCCACGCCGCGTAGAACAGCGCCGTCGCGCGATTCGAAAACACGTCGAAGAATTCGCGCGCGGCGCGGTCGCGCTTGATCTGCTCGCGCGCGATGATCTGCTCGGTGTAATGCAGCGGCAATGCGCCCTGCCCGCCGAGCAAACCGAAAAATGCCGGCGTGATGTCGACCTTGTCGAGCGAACCGGCTTCGAGCGCCGCGCTGCGTTGCGGCTTCTCTTTCAGCGCCGCGCCTTCATTGTCGTAAGACTGCGCGCCGTGGATCTCGCTGGGCGGAAACGACATCGACAGCGAATTGCGAAAAGCGATTCGCCGCGCGACGACTTCGCCGGGACGCCCGCGATGTGACGGCGTTTGCTGCGCGAACCACTTCTCGAGAATCCGCACCGCCTGAAAAAATTCGAAGCGATGCGGTTCGTCGAGAAGTTGCTCGACTACGCCAGGATCGATTCGCCGCTGCGCGGTTTGCATCGCAGAATCTCCTCGCCGGTGCGCTTCGACACGACGACCAGTTGCACAAAGCTGTTCAGATGCACGTACAGCCCAAAAAACGTGTCGATCACTCGCACGAACGATGCGAGACTCGTGCCGACGAAATGCTCCTCGTCGATCGTCAGGCGAATCTCGATGCCGCGCACGAACGTTGCGAACGGTTTGCCCGGCAGCCATTGCACGGCCGCGCGCTGCTCGATGCCGACGAGCCCGTCGATATGCCGCGCCGACACCGCCGTGCGCCGCAAATCGTAGAGCACCAGCATTTCCTTGAGCGCCGACAGCCCGCTATTGGCGAGCGACACATGATTCAACGCCAGATGCGAAATCAGCCGCCAATGCACCGCGCGACCGCGTTCGAAACGCACGCTCGGCGTGGGCCTGCGCAGCATCGTGATGCTGCCGGTCAACGAACCGCCTTCGAGAAACAGATCGCCGCCTTCGAGACCCACGGCGAGCCCGGCGGGCAAGTCGCGATTGGTGCAGGTCAGGTCGATGCTGAGCGTGTCGGTTTGCGGCGCGGCCGGTTCGAAGTCGATATCGACGATCGAGATCTCGGTCTCGTAGCCTGGGCTTTTCTGCGCGACCCAATCGTTGCGCCGCGCGAACCAGTAGTGCCCCGCACGCGCCGCTTCGCCGTGATGCAACGAATAGAACGGCCGGAATTCGATCACCGATTCTTCATGCGCCTGCTGCCGGACCAGTTTCACCGAGTCGATCGAATAGACCTCGTAGGCGAAGGCGCGGCGCGCCTCGGCAATCACCGGATATGAAATCGCCTGGTGACTGACGCGGATCGGCTCGCCGTGCTGCTCGAACAGATTCACCACCGGCGTGCAGAACAGCCGGAAATGATGCGACGAGAGCGAATCGAGCAGGCGCGCCATGTGCGAATCGCTGCGCACTTCCTTCAGCACGACATGCAGCGTGAGGCGCTGGCAGCGGCCGCTCGCGCGCGTCATTGCCGCGAGGTCGAAGTCGGCGAAGTTGAATTTTTCGGGGAACGCAAAGTACTCGGTCAGCAGCCGATAGGCCGGATGCGATTTGGCCGGATAGTCGATGAGCGAGTCGTCCTCGTCGAACCCCGCTTGCACCACTGGCGATGTGCGCAATTGCGTCCACGCGCCACGCCGGTCGGGCTCGACATAGGTAGCCATCGCGTTGACGAACAGGCAGTCCGCCAGCGCCGCGATAAAGGATTGCTCGCCGTGCAGGTGCGCGCGCAGCGTGCCGACTTTCGGCGCGGACAGATCGAGTTGCGCGGCGGTCGACTCGAACGTGATCGACACGATGGCCGTCGCGTTGCCGGGCAACACGGTGGCGCTCGGCGCCATCGCCACCGACGTGTACTTCGCCTCCGAAATGCGGACCGGCGCGAGCGTCACGTCGTAGGCGGTCCGAAAACGGCATTGCACGCCGCGAATCGGCCGCGACTTGAGTTCCGTGCCCCGCTCGACGAGCACCGGTTCGGTCAGGTGGCTGAGCGCCGCGGACGTACCCAACTGCGCGATCGAGCACGACGGAAAGGGCCGCAGATAGTGCGGATACAGCACTTCCAGCAGCGCTTCGGTGAATTCGGGGTAGTCGTCGTCGAGCTTCTTGTTGATGCGCGCGCCCAGCAGCGCGAACGATTCGATCATCCGCTCGACGTGCGGATCTTCGCAATGCTCGCCGGACATCGCGAGACGCGCGGCGATCTTCGGATAGCGCTCGGCGAAGTCGCGCGAATAGCGCCGCAGAAATGACAGTTCGCGCTCGTAATACGGCAGCAATTCTTCCATCGATCTATCCCCGGACCTGAACCCTCTCCGCCTGATCTAGCGCCGCCGTTGCGCGTAACGGCGGTGAGAGCGGTAATAAAAGCGCGGTAATAAAAGCGCGGTGCTAAAAATGCGGTGCTAAAAGTACTTCAACGCAGCGATTAAAAAACCGCTGCTACAGCTTCGCGCGTGCGCGCGTCACCGAGTATTGCAACGTGGAAGGCTGCAACAGCGCGTCAAAGCTCACCGGTTCTTCCGCCGGATGCACGACCAGCAGCGCCTGAATCGCGAAGTTCAGCGCATTGGTCGATTGTTCGTTCAGTTCGAGCGTGACCGCGACCTGCTGTAGACGCGGCTCATGCCGCGCGATCGCCTGTTGAATCGATTTGCAGATGAACGTGCGGTCGTAATGGCTCGCGAGGCTCAAGCCCGCGAAATCGTTCAAGCCATACGAGAGCACCGAGCGCTGACATTCCGGCAACGCCGCGAGTTCGTGCTCGGTTAGCGCGATCCGCGTATTCAGGATCGCCTCGACGTCGCGCGCGACCGTGCTCTTCAATTCCTCCAACGACAATTGCCGCATCGCCGGGGAAGCCGGCAGATGCGGTTCGTCGTCGAACAGCTTGTCGAGAAAGCTGGGTTCGAAGCGTTTCATCAGAGATCGAAGAAGCGGAGCGCTGCCTGACGCGCGCGGCGTGCGTCACCTCGTGCAAGGCGTTGCGCGCGCCGCGTGCGTCCTTGCATCAGACCGCGTACGTCTTGTCGTTCTTCGTCAGGCTCCACGCGCCTTGCGCATTGCCGCCCTGGTTGCCGCCGATTTTCTGCTGCGTGTACTTCCATTGCACCGCGGCGTACTTCAGCGAGAACTGCTCGCTCGGCAGACCTTCGCCCACCACGCTCGGCGTCACGCTCGAGATGATCACGTACTTCAGCTTCACTTCCAGGTACTTGATGCGGTTGCCTTCGCCGTCCGAACGCATGAAGTCGATCGTCACTTCGTCGAACGTCGTGCCGCCCGATGCGTGTTGATAGATCAGCGGGCTGACCACGTCGATGTCTTTCGTGAACTGCATGTCGGCGTGCTCGCACCGCTCGGACGTGTGACCGCCCGCCGTCGAGGCCGTTGCCGAACGCGGTTGCGTGATCGCGTGGCTCCATGAATCGATTTCGATCCAGCCAGCGTGATCTTTATCGGCGGACTCGCCTTTGATCGCCGGATTGCCGAATTTTAAATAAATATCCTTCATGACTCATCGACTCCCCAAAGAGGTGGTTTTAACAGCCAACCCGTGCGGCCCGCACGGGTCTTTTGACTTCGTTTATGAATTTGCCGGTTTCGGCAGGTCAGCGACAAGACGCAAGGAAATCGACAGTTCGTCCAGTTGAAAGTGCGGACGCAGGAACGCGACCGAACGATACGCGCCGGGCTTGCCGGGAATCTCCGAGACCTGTATCGACGCCTCGCGCAGCGGAAACTGCGCCTTCTGCTCCTGCGTCGCGTTGTCGTCGAGCAGCACGTACTGCGAGATCCAACGGTTCAGGAATACCTCGACGTTCTGCGCGGACGCAAAACTGCCGATCTTGTCGCGCATCATCGCCTTCAGGTAGTGCGCGACGCGCGATACCGAGAAGATGTATTGCAGTTGCGCGGACAGCACGGCGTTGGCATTCGCGCTATCGGTGCTGTATTTCTTGGGCTTCTGCACCGATTGCGCGGCGAAGAACGCGGCGTAATCCGAGTTCTTGCAATGCACGAGCGGAATGAAACCGAGGTCGCTCAGTTCCTTTTCGCGGCGATCGGTAATCGCGATTTCGGTCGGGCATTTCAGCGCGACTTCGCCGTCGTCGGT
This sequence comes from Paraburkholderia sp. 22099, assembly GCF_052045835.1. Lineage (NCBI taxonomy): Bacteria > Pseudomonadati > Pseudomonadota > Betaproteobacteria > Burkholderiales > Burkholderiaceae > Paraburkholderia > Paraburkholderia sp. 22099. Next base: position 19,272 of record NZ_JBQEPU010000021.1, read on the forward strand.
CTTGAAGGTGTGAGTGGGCAGATCTTCCACCAGCCCGCCGCCTTCCACCCCGCGAATCGCCGCGCACCAGCCGAAGTCGTCGAACGCGGCCGTCAGGCGTGCGGCGAACGCCCACGCTGCGTTACACCACAGGTATTTGCTGTGATCGGTGCCGTCCACGTCTTCGACGAAGTTGAAGCCCTCCGCCGTCGCGCCGTCTTTCGGATTGAACGGCAGGCGGCCGAGAAAGCGCGGCAACGTCAGGCCGACGTAGCGCGAATCTTCGGCGTCGCGGAACGACTTCCACTTGGCGTATTCGACCGTGTCGAACACCTTGCCGAGATCGCGCGGCTTGCCGAGATCGGCGAAGCTTTCGAGGCCCAGCAATTCGGGCGACGCCGACGCGATGAACGGCGCATGCGCGGCCGCCGCGACGTGCGACATCTGCTCGATGAAGTACACGTCTTCCGGCTGACGCGTCACTTCGAAGTCGCCGATGATCGTGCCGAACGGCGCGCCGCCGAAGGTGCCGAATTCTTCTTCGTAGATCTTCTTGAAGAGCGCGCTCTGGTCGAATTCGATCGCGGTCTTGAAGTCGCGCACCAGATCGCGCTTGGGCGCGTGCAGCGCCTTGATCTTGACCGTTGCGCCGGTATTGCTTTCCTTGCACAGATAGTCGAGACCGCGCCACGTGCTTTCCATGCGCTGGAATTGCGGCGCGTGCATCACCGCGCTCAGTTGCGCGGAGATCAGGCGGTCGAGTTCCGCGACGCGCGCGTCGATCGTGGCCGACAGGTTGTCGGACACGACCACCGTGCCGTCGAGCACCTGATGCACGAGTTCGCCGATCAGGTCTTTCGCGCGCGCATGCTCGGACTCGGACTTCGCCACGCGGCTTTTCTCGACGATTTCGTCGAGCAGCGTGGATTCCGTGCCGCCTTGCGCGGTGGCGAGTTGGGCTGCTGCCGTTTGCTGGTTCATCTCACACCCCGTGCTTATTCGCCCTGCTTGTCGTGATCCGGCGCGCCGGCATGCTGATCCGCCGCGTTGCCCTGGTCTTTCGCCAGGGTTTGCAACTGCTGCGTGTTGTTGAGCACTTCGCTCAGCAGGTCTTCGAGTTTGTCGTTGCCGGCCAGTTTGTTGCGCAGGTCGGCGAGCTTCGAGCGCGCTTCGAGCAACTGCCGCAGCGGTTCGATTTGCGCGACCACTTCGTCGGGATTGAAATCGGCCATCGACTTGAAACGCAGGTCGACGGCGAACTTCCCGCCCGCTTCGCTCAGGCGATTCTCCACCTGGAACGCGGCGCGCGGCTCGATCGCCTTCATCACGTCGTCGAAATTATCGCGGTCGATGTTGACGAACTTGCGGTCGCGCAGCTTCGGCTGCTCGACTTCGGACTGCCCCGCCAGATCGGCGACCACGCCGACGACGAACGGCAGTTCCTTCACCTCGATCGCATCGCCGAGTTCGACCTCATACGTCAGTTGAACGCGGGGCGGCCGCACTTTTTGCAAGCGTTTCTGGATACTTTCTTTCTTCGCCATCGTCGGCTCCCGGATGCTGATGGATCAGGCGTGTGGATCAGCGCAGCGCGCTGAACGGATCGGACGCGCCGCCGCTTTGAGCGGCTTTGGCGGGGGCCGCGGGCGCGGCCGGCGCGACAGGCGCGGGCGCCGCCGCGGGCGTTGCGGCCGGAGCCGCCGTGCTGGTGGTCACATCCGGCGTATCGCCGGACTTGGCCTTCGCGACATGACGAACCACGCGGCGCTTCTTCGCCGGCTTGTCGCTCGGGTCGGGCGGGAACAGCGTGGCTTCGCCGAGCGTGTCGCGCAACTGCCTGGCGAGCGCTTGCGCATCCGACTTGGCGTCGCCCGCGAGCGACGCGTCCTGACGCAACTCGCCGAGCGATTGCGTGGCGACGCGCAGACCGGCTACCGCCAGAACGCTCTTCGCTTGACGATCGGTCTGGTCGCGTTGCAAGGCTTCTTGCGCGGCGACGATAGCCTGACCGTAATGCGCCTGCGCGAACTGGATCTGCGCAATGCGCGACCACGGTTCTTCACGCGTTGGATCGGATTTGGCGAGTTGCTGATAAAGCGCGATGGCGCGGTCCTGATCACCGCCCTTTGCAACGGTATCCGCATCCGCGAGTTGCTTATTAAAAGCCTCCGGTGTGGTCGCCACGTTGTTGCCCTGTGTCGCGCAACCGGCCATCACGCCGCATGCCAACACAACCCCAGATAGTTTTACTAACAGACGCTCATTCATCGTTTTTCACCGACGTGCGAATTTTTTATTTCAAGGAGAAACCGGAGTTTTGCTTTGCTTCAAGTGCGCGGGTATAGTACAGGCCAATTTTCGATAATTCAACTTTCGTTTGAAGAAGGATTGCACAAAAAAAATGCACCGGGATGTTTTTAACAATGCAGGCAGAAATTGTTTCCTGGTGCAATAGAGGCAATGCAAAGAGCGGAAAAAATTTCCGTCATGGGAAAGAAAGGCAAGTGCGGCAATGAGTTAGCGGCGGTAAGCGTCGCAACTTCCATGCGGCTCGCATAAAGCGGCATTAGGCGGCATTACGGTGCTGAAAATTTGCCGGATCGATTTCGTTATTGTGTTTTGACGGGGGCGGCGTCGAGCCGGTCGATGTATATGAATTCGCGCTTTGTTCGCCATGCATCGCTATTGATTACACACGTTGCCGCATGCGCGCTTCTGGGGGGCTGCGCGGCCGGCGTGACGGTGCTCGGAGCCGCCGCCAACGCGGCTTTGCAGGCAAGCGGGCTCGGCAAGCCGGAGTTGCCGGACGCGCAAAAACCGCCGCGCAATGTCGGCCTCACGTTATATGCCGCGCCCAATCTGAATGCCGCCAATGATAGGCGTCCATTCGCGCTGGTGGTTCGACTTTACACATTGAAAGATCCCACTTCATTCCAGCAGGCGCCATTCGACGCCTTTACCGACCCAACAAAAGAAAAGACCGCGCTCGGCGGCGATTTGCTGGGCGTGCGCGAAGTGACGCTGATCCCGGGCCAACGTTATGTCGTCACCGAAAAAGTCTCGCGTGAAGCGCAGGCATTCGGTATCGTCGCCCTATTTCGCGATCCGGCGCTGCAGCGTTGGAAATTCGCCTTCGACCCGGCGAAGTCGGAGAAATCCGGCATAATGATTGGCCTGCATAACTGCGCAATGACAGTCACCAACGGCACTGTGATCCCACCTGAACAGGGATTGCCCGCGCAGCCGCTGAATATGCTTTCTTCGGTGAGTTGCGGATAAAAGATGTCGGAAATACGGCATTTAACAGTTCTTAGAGAATTAACCCTGCGGCGCCCGAATCGGTTATCTCCGGGCGCGCCACACGCTGAACGCATATAACAGGTTTGAGATGAGTTATTCCGCAAAAGTGCTCTGGGGGGAAGGCCTGTTTCTGAGGCCGCAGCATTTTCAGCGTCAGGACGCGTATCACGAGGCGCGCCTGTTCGAATCGATCCAGGCGATCCAGCCATACAACTGGGGCGTGCGCTCGGCGCGCTTCGACCGCGACGCGCTCGGCAGCAACGTGTTGCGCGTGAGCGAACTGTCGCTGGTCTTTCCGGACGGCGCGCTCTACTCCGCACCGCAAGCCGACGACCTGCCGCCGCCGATCGCGCTGGATACATTGCCCGACGGCATCAACGAATTCATTTTTTATCTCGCGCTGCATCCGCTGCGCGAGACCGGCGCGAACTATTCGCAAGACAGCAACGCGGGTTTCGTGTCGCGTTACGTCAGCGAGCAAACGCCGGTGGCCGATCATTTCACCGACGCCGCCGAAGCCGACATCACCTTCCTGAAAACCAGCGTCAAACTCATCGCGCATAGCGAGCCGCGCGATCAACTGCTCTCCGTGCCGCTCGTGCGCGTGCGCCGCACCGCCACCTCGGGCTTCGAAATCGACGACACCTTCGTGCCGCCCTGCCTCGCCATCGACGCATCGCCCATCCTGCATCAGCGGCTGCGTCAACTGATCGACGCGTTGCAGGCCAAGGTGAATGCGTTGTACGGCTTTCATCGCGAGCCGACCAAGAACATCATCGAGTTCCGTTCCGGCGACATCGCCTCGTTCTGGCTGCTGCACACGGCGAGCGCGGCGTTCGCGTCGCTCGCGCATCTGTATCAGCATTCGGCGCTGCATCCCGAGCGTCTGTTCCAGGAGTTGCTGCGCCTGGCCGGCCAGTTGATGACGTTTTCGAAAGGTTATGCGCTGTCCGACTTGCCGGCTTACCGGCATGACGATCCGGGTCCCGGCTTCGCGCGGCTCGATACGATCCTGCGCGATCTGCTGGAAACGGTGATCTCCACGCGCTACTTCGCGATCGCGCTCGAGGAAGTGCGCCCGTCGTTCCATTCCGGTCGCCTCGACTCCGGCAAGATCGACGACAAGACCATGTTCTACATCGCCGTCTCCGCGGACCTGCCGACCGCGGAACTCGTGGAGGCGGTGCCCGCGCGCTTCAAGGTCGGCGCGCCGGACGACGTCGACAAGCTGGTGCTCTCGGCCATGCCGGGCGTGCGGCTCGTCTACACGCCGCAAGTGCCGCCCGCGATTCCGGTGCGGCCGGGCGCGTGCTACTTCTCCTTCGAATCGCGCGGCGCATTGTATGACCGCATGTTGCAGGCTCAATCGGCAATGATCTATGCGCCGTCGGGCATCAACGATCTTCAACTCGAACTGATCGCCGTCACATCATGAGCTACGCGCCCTCACTGTTTGGCGGCAGCACGCCTGCCGCGACGCCCGCCCCCGCCGCCGAGCCGACCTATCAGGTGCGCTCGCTGCTCGATCTGCTGTACGACGGCTTCTTCATGCTATTCCTGTTGAAGAACGGCCGCGAGCCCGGCGAGGCGCATGAATTCAGCCAGCGTATCCAGCAGTTTCTCGGCGACTTCGAACGCGGCGCGAAGAAGCTCAACGCATCGGCGGAAGACGTCTACGCGTCGAAGTTTGCGTTCTGCGCCGCCATCGACGAAGCGGTGCTGTCGTCCACGTTCAGGATTCGTACCGAGTGGGAGCGCCGGCCGCTGCAACTGGTGCTGTTCGGCGAGCAACTGGCGGGCGAGAAGTTCTTCCAGTATCTCGAGGAATGCCGCGCGCAAGGCGCGGCGCGGCTGCAATCGCTCGAGGTGTTTCACATGTGCCTGTTGCTCGGCTTTCAGGGCAAGTATCTGCTGGAAGGGCCGGAGAAGCTCGCGTATCTGACCGCGCGCATCGGCGACGAAATCGCGCATTTGAAAGGCAAGCGCGCGCCGTTCGCGCCGCATTGGCCGCTGCCCGATCAGGTCGCGCACCGCCTGAAGCGCGAGGTGCCGCTGTGGTCGATCGGCGCGGTGTTCGCGCTGGTTGGACTGCTGGCTTATCTCGGCCTGAATACGTATCTGCGCGATCAGACGTTGCGCACGCTCGCGCCGTATTCGCAGGTCGTCAAGCTCGGCCCGCAATCGGCTACCTTGACGATCTCGTTGCCGTAACGACGCTGGAACGACGCCGGCGAAATAACGCTGGCCGGTCACAGCAAAAAGGGCGGCCCGCTCGATGCGGGCCGCCCTTTTTTATTGCGCCAGCGAACCGCTTATTGCGACTCTTCCGCCCACACCGCGTTTTCCCGCGCCATCAGCGCAGTGGATGCCGCCGGCCCGAACGTCCCCGCCGTATAACCGCGCGGCCGCTCGCCCGACTTGCTCCAGCCTGCCAGGATCGGCTCGGCCCACGCCCAGGCGGCTTCCAGTTCGTCGCGGCGCATGAAATGCGTGAGGCGCCCGCGAATCACGTCGATCAGGAGACGCTCGTACGCTTCGGCGCGGCGCTCGGTGAAAGCCTGCTGCAAATCCAGGTTCAGATTCACCGGCAGCATGTGCATGCCGCTGCCCGGCTCCTTCGCGAGCATCTGCAACTGGATCGACTCTTCCGGCTGCAACTGGATCACGAGACGGTTGCCGTAGTTGCGCCCGCCGCTCGGAATGATCGAGAACGGCAACTCGGAGAACTCGATGACGATCTCCGACACCTTCTTCTGCATCCGCTTGCCGGTGCGCAGGAAAAACGGCACGTTGGCCCAGCGCCAGTTGTTGATATGCGCGCGCAACGCGACGAAGGTTTCGGCGCGGCTGCCGGCCGGCACGTTCTCTTCCTCCAGATAGCCCTTCACCGCCTCGCCGTCCACCGCGCCCGCGGTGTATTGGCCACGCACGGTATCGCGAGCGATGTCCTCGGGGGTCATGGGCCGCAGCGAGCGCAGCACCTTGAGCTTTTCGTCGCGCACCGCATCGGGGTCGAGCGACACCGGCGGCTCCATCGCGACGATGCACAGCAATTGCAGCAAGTGGTTCTGCACCATGTCGCGCAACGCGCCGGTCTTGTCGTAGAAGCCCGCGCGGCTGCCCACGCCGACCGTTTCCGCGACCGTGATCTGCACGCGCTTGATATACGGCGCCTGCCACAGCGGCCCGAAAATCGGATTGCCGAAGCGCAGCACCATCAGGTTCTGGACGGTTTCCTTGCCGAGGTAGTGATCGATCCGGTAGATCTGCGCTTCGCTGAAGTGCTTGCCGACCGCCGTGTTGATCTCCTGCGCCGACGCGAGATCGTGGCCGAGCGGCTTTTCGAGCACGACGCGCGAATGCTCGTCGACGAGACCGGCGGCCGAGAGGTTGTCGCAGATGTTCGTGAACAGATCCGGCGAGGTCGCGAGATAGAACACGCGCCGCACGCCGGGGCGCGATGCTTCGCTCAGGCGTGTGTAGTCTTCGATCGAGTCGACGTCCATGCGCACGTACTCGAACAGCGCCATGAATTTGTCCCAGGCGGCGGCATCGAACGCCTTCTTTTCGATGAAGGGCTTCGCCTTCAGCTCCATGAATTCGTTGATGTACTCCTCGCGCGACCAGGGCTTGCGGCCGATCGTGAGAATGCGGGTATCCGTCGGCAGATTGCAGTGCAGATGCGCCATGTAAAGCGCCGGCAGCAGCTTGCGGAACGACAGGTCGCCCGTGCCGCCGAAGATGATCATGTCGAGCGGCAGGTCGGGAGTGGCTGAAGCGTGTTGGGTCGTCATAGCGCGAATCGCAGCGTCGTGATGGAGAAGGCGTCGGTCAAGGGGCAGAAAAAGCGAAGCACGAGCGCCGGGGACCGGCACTTTTTTCTGGCAAACGCCTATGGTGCAACGTTTTGAGATTGTTTGCACGGCAACATCTGCCGCAGCTTGGCGCAATATGCCAACCGGCGCTGTTAAACCCCTGTTTTTGAGGCGCTTTCAAATGTGCGGCGTCGCGGCCGTGAGCGTCAAGCGCCGGACAAAGCCTCGCGCGCCACGCGGCAGGCCGCCAGATCCCACGCCGCGCAACCGACGCTTTTGAACACGACCGGCTTCTCCCCTGGCAGCGACGCCGGGTTTTCCACCACGGCGGCAATCCCGCCGACTTTCGCCCAGTCGACGCCGGCCTGAATCAAGTCGCCGGCTTCGTGCCTCGCGCCTGCCAGGTCGTCGACGAAAAGCGCGCTGCCGGCAATGGTGCGCGCGCCGATCTCGGCCATGGCCGGCGTGAATGCGCCGACGCCGATCACGAGCCGCCCGGCCCGCGCCGCTTCGTCGTAGACGGCCTGCTTGCTGGTGGTGAGCGCGATCAGCACGTCGATCGAAGCGGGGATCGTCGCGTCAGGTTCGGTGAGCGGCCGCAGTTCGTGCGCCTTGCCGCGATGCGCGGCGCAAAACGCCTCGGCGCGCGCGGGCGCACTGCCCTTCACCCATACGCGCGCGCCGGGAAACAGTTCACCGATCGCTTCCAGATGGTTGAGCGCCTGCGTGCCGGTGCCGATCAGCAGGAACTCGCGCGGCGCGGCCGCGGCGAAAGTCTCGACGCCGAGCATCGACATCGCAGCGGTCCGGCGTCCGGTCACGGTCGGACCGTCGAGGATGAAAAGCGTCTCGCCGGTATCGGCGTCGAACGCCATCACCTGGCCGTGGATCGTCGGCAAGCCGCGCGGCCCGTTGCTCGCGCATACGTTGACCAGCTTGTGAATGGCGAGATCGGGCGCGGTGGCCGGCATCGACAGCATGACGCCGCCTTCGTTGAGCGGCACGACGAGCCGCTCGGGACTCGCGATGCGCTGCCGTGCATAGTCGATGCTCGCGCGCTTCAACGCATCGACGAGCGTCGCGTACGGAATCAGCCGGGCGGTCGCGGCGGCGTCGAAAATCTGCGTGGTCGAACGGGTCATGAGCGGGGCGGTTCCGATTCTTGTGAAGGTTGAGTTCGATTGCGACGCGCACGACGACGCATTGTTCTTCATGCGTCCTCGCGCACGGCGCTAGGCAACGGGCGTCCCGCTCGTCTGACGCGCGGACTGGATCAGCATCAGCAGATCGCCGGTCTCGATCGGACACGGCTCGTCATCGTAAAAGGACAGAATGCGCCCGGCGCGCACGAGGCCGACCACCACCGCGCCCGGCAGCGCGTTGCTCCAGCGGCCCACTTCCTCTGCCGACGCCTCGCGCTCGATCAGGTTCACCCGGCCGCGCGCCGACAACAGGTCGTTGATGAAAGGCACGATGTAGTCGCTGTCCACGGCGTCGGCGAGCAGCAGCCCGCCGATCCGCGTCGACGAAACGATCACGTTCGCGCCGGCCTGGCGCAACTGGCGCTGGTAGGTCTGCTCGCGGATACGCACGACGATCTTGGTTTGCGGCGCGACGCTGCGCACGGTCAGCGTGAGCAGGATCGCGGTGGCGTCGTCGGCCACGGCGATGATCACGGCTTTCGCGATGCGCACTTGCGCCTGCTGCAACAGGTCCTCGCGCGACGGATCGCCGAGCAGGCCGGCGACGCCCAGCGAGGCGGCCGCTTCGAGCGCCGCCTGCTGCGGATCGATCACGACGATCGACGTCGCGGCGAAGCCGCTCTCGAGCAACTCGCGCACCGCGACCGAGCCGCTCAAACCATAGCCGCATATGACGACGTGATCGCGCAGCTGTTTTTGCAGGCGTTTCATGCGGAATTCCTCGATGACGCGTTGAATGACGAACTGATAGGCGGTGCCGAGAAACACGAACCAGATGATGATGCGGATCGGCACGATGAAAAAGGCGTCGATGAGACGCGCGCGGGCGGTGACCGGCACGATGTCGCCGTAACCGACGGTGGCGACGGTGACCATCGTGAAGTACATCAGATCGACGATGCCGAGCACCTTGCGATTGGCGTCGCGCAGGCCGTCGCGGTCGAGATAGAGCACGACGAAAGCGAGCACGCAGAGCGCCGCCACCAGACCGATGCGTTGCAGCAGCACACGTTGCGGCGACGCCGCCGGCCGCGTGAACAAGATGCGGGCGCGCGGCGCCTGCCAGGCCGAGCGAGCGCGGCGCGGCAGACGAAAGCGCGGCGCACGCGGTTTCGATTTGAGCTGCGGGTGTGGCACGTCGGGCACGCGGCGGCTCCGGGAGTCGGGAAACAAGCGATTCTACGACGCCCGGTGCGCCGTTGGCCCCGATCGCAAGCTCCACGCCGACGCGGCGTTGCAAGCCGCGCCGCCGGTTCACTGCGTCGCGGCTTTGTCCTCGTCTTTCTTGCCGTTCTTGAACATGGCGCGGCATGCCGGGCTCAGTTCGTCGATGTGCTGCTTCATGCAGGCCGTGATCTTTTCCTTGTTCGGAATGTGGGCTGCGCAGAAATGCATTGCGTCGCCGCGACAGGCCTTGGCTTGCTGGTCGCGGCTGGCGGCGTCGACCGGGACGGCGGCCGCACTGAGCGCAAGAAGGCTGCCGGCAAAGAGCGCGTAAGTTCGATTCATGTCGGGCTCCCGTATCTCCCATATCGCAAAGGCGCGCAAAGGTGCGCAAGGCTCCGTGCAAGCGGTTCAGCAGAAAGCGGGCCCGATCATCGCGCAACCGGAGCCGCTTAGCGCGCCGCGCGCCCGTGCGTGAGCGTCATGCCACGCCCCGCGTAGAAACGCGTCATGGTCGCGAACGGCAGATAGGCATCCGCCTGATGCGGCGCGATGCCCGACGGATTGTGAAACCACACGCCCTCGCGATCGCGCCCGTGCAGCAGGATCAGATGGCCGCCCCGGCGTTGATTCGGCCGTGCGGGATAACGAATCTCGGGGCTCACGGAAACGATCGCCAGCGTGTCGGCGTTCAGGCGCGCGGCGATTTCCTCTAGCGGCGCTTGTGGCAGCACCTCGATGTGAAGACCGAAGGCGGCGCTTGCCCAGTCGGCGAACGGCCGGTAGATCAGACCGTCCACGCCGCCGTCCGCGCGCACCCGGTACACGCCATGCCGCAACGCTTCGTCGAGCAGCGCGGCGCGCGGCGCGTGCCCGATGCGCCAATAGTCGAGCGCGGATTCGAGGCACGTCAGACCGCACAGGCGCTTCGCCCAGAAGCGATAACGCTCGGGATCGTCGAAGCCGCTGCGCCGCCAGGCCGGATCGTCGCACGGGTCGCCCCGCTGCTCGACGATATGGCGAACCCATTCGGGACTGCCCCATTGCGAGTAGTACGGCACGCCGGCGTGGCGCAGTGTCGGGTCGTTCATCGTCGTAAGCGGGAGCGAAGTCATAACATGCTGCGAGGCCGTTGCATCGTGCCGTCGAAGAAACGCTGCAAACGGAAAGCCGACAGATCGAGCGACGGTTCTCCGCCGTCGTTCATCTCGGCGAGCAGCTTGCCGACGATCGGACCCATGGCGAAACCGTGGCCGCAAAAACCGGTGGCGATGGTCAGGCCGCCGACCTGCGGCGGCGCGTCGATCACCGGTAGGCCGTCGGGCAGCACGTCGATCAGGCCAGCCCATGCCTCGACCACCTGTGCCTCCTTCAGCGCGGGAAACAGCGCACGCAGCTTCTTCAACGCGCGCGGCGCGTGGCTCGCGTTCGGCTGCGGATGCGGGTCGCGCGGATGCAGGACGCGTTCGCCTTGCGGCACCGCGCCCGGCAGACGGTCACGCAAATCGCGCAGGCATGCGCCGTTCAGATGGAAGCTGAACTTCTCGCGCTGGCTCCACAGTTCCGGCAGAAACCATTTGAGCGCGCGGAAATGGCCGAGGGTCATGTCGACGTCGACCTGCATGTCGTCGGCGAGATTGATCACGCCGTTCGCGCGTTGCCGGATGCCGAGCCCCTGCCCCCAGAAAGTGGATGCGGTGACGCGCGGCAGCGGATTGGTGCGCATGCAGGTGCCGCGCACCGCTTGCTGCGGCAACGCCAGCCCTAGCGTGTCGAGCAGACGCCAGCTACTCGCGCCGGCCGCGCAGATGAAGCGCGACGTGCGAATCGTGCCGCGCTCGGTCACCACGCCGGCGATCGCGCCGGCCGCGCGCTCGACGCCGGTCACGCCGCAGCCTTCGAAGAACAGCGCGCCGGCCTGCGCCGCCCGCGCGGCAAAGGCCGCGGCGGCGCGGCGCGGTTCCGCCTGGCCGTCGCTGGGGGTGTAGAGGCCGCCGAGCGCCGGACCTTGCATGCCGGTCACGATGGTGTCGATCTGCTTGCGGTCGAGCATGCGGGTGTCGAGCCCATGCTGACGCGCGACGTCCATCCATTGCTGGAACGAACTCCAGTCCTTCTCCTTCGTTGCCACGTACAGGCAGCCGCCCTGACGCCATTCGAGATCGAAGTTCAGCTCGCTTTCGAGCCCTTTCCACAGCGGGATGCCCGCCATCATCAGCGGCACTTCAGCAGCCTCGCGGCCCTGCTGGCGCACGAAACCCCATGCCCGCGACGACTGCTGCCCCGCAATCCGCGACTTGTCGAGCACCACCGCCGACAGGCCGCGGCGGGCCAGATAGTAGGCGGCCGCACAGCCCATGATGCCGGCGCCGGCGATCACCACATCGGCACGTTTCGGGAACGCCTGATCGGCGGGCGTGAAGCTCGCGTGCAGCGGATAGGTCGTGGTCATCGGGCAGGAAAGGTTTTAAGTGGAGGAATAATCTTCGCAGGCGGCAGCGTTGTCCGCAATGCCGCGGCGGTCGCGAGGCTCGGGGCGCATGGGCTCGCGGCGTCGTTGCGTCTGCGGTTTGCGGTTTGCGGTTTGCGGTTTGCGGTTTGCGGTTTGCGGTTTGCGGTTTGCGGTTTGCGGTTTGCGGTTTGCGGTTTGCGGTTTGCCGTATGCCGTCTGCCGGGAGCACGCCCGCGCGGTTTATTCGCTACACGCATATTCGCCTTTTATTCGCGAGACAGATATTTGCAGAATATGCGTCACACGAATATTTGACAAATATCCGTGTGACGCATAAAGTGCGTTTATTCGTCTCGCGGATATTTTGCCATGCTCCATCTCATCGCCACGCCGGGTCAAATGGCCCTGCTGCTCGCCGCCGGCCGGCGCCAGGCCGGCCTCACGCAGGCGCAAGCCGCGGCGCGGGTCGGCATCAGCCAAAGCCGCATTTCGGCGCTCGAAACCGACGCAGCGGCCATTACCCTCGCGCAATTGCTGGCGCTGTGCGGCGCCTACGGCCTGCAATTGCAGGTACGCGACAAGAACCAGCCGGTGTCTGATCCGGCGCCGTTGATCGAGTGGTGAGCATGGGTCGGCAAACGCATTCACGGGCGCTTTCAGTGTGGGCCAATGGCGAGCGCGTCGGCGTGTGGCGCCTTCCCACGCGCGGTTCGATGGAGTTCGCCTACGATCCCGCGTGGGTCGCCTCGCCCGCGGGCCGGCCGCTTTCGCTGTCGCTGCCGTTCACGCCGAGCAATCTGCCGCAGAAAGGCTCGCGCGTGCTCAACTATTTCGACAACCTGCTGCCCGACAGCGAGGCAATCAGAAAACGCATCGCCCAACGCTACCAGACCGAGACGCTGGATGCGTTCGATCTGCTGCAAGCGATCGGCCGCGATTGCGTGGGCGCCGTCCAGTTGCTCGCCGAGGACGACGCGCCAACCGGTGTCGAACAGATCGAGGGCACGCCGCTCGCGGACAGCGAGATCGAGGCCATGCTGGCGCGCACGGTCGGCAACCCGGCGCTCGGCACGCCCGACCAGGCCGACGACTTCCGCATCTCGCTCGCCGGCGCGCAGGAAAAAACCGCGCTGCTGCGGCACGACGGCAAGTGGCAGCGCCCGCATGGCGCGACGCCCACCACGCACATTTTCAAGCTGCCGCTTGGCCTCGTGGGCAACAAGCTCGCCGACCTCAGCACGTCGGTTGAAAACGAGTGGCTATGCCTGCGCATTCTGCGCGCCTATGGCTTGCCGGTCGCGAACACCGACATGCTGACCTTCGGCAAGCAGCGCGTGCTGAGCGTCGAGCGCTTCGACCGGCAACTGCATTCGAGCGGGCAATGGCTGCTACGGTTGCCGCAGGAGGACTTCTGCCAGGTGTACGGCGTGCCGTCGCATCGCAAGTACGAAAACGAAGGCGGCCCCGGCTTGCTCGACCTCGCGCGAATTCTTCAGCAGTCGGTCACGGCCCAGCAGGACATCGAAACGCTGCTGGCTAGCCAGATCCTGTTCTGGATGCTGGCCGCGCCGGACGGCCACGCCAAGAACTTCAGCATTCGCCTGCTGGCGGGCGGCCAGTATCGGCTCACGCCGCTCTACGACGTAATGTCGATCTGGCCGGTGGAAGGCAACGGTCCGAACCAGTGGTCGTGGTTCAAGGCGAGACTCGCGATGGCGATGTGGTCGCGCAGCAAACACGATGCGTTTCGCGACGTGCAGCGGCGTCACTTCAACACGATGGCGCTGAAGTGCTCGCACGGCGCCAACGCCGAGCCGCTGATCCGGCGGCTGATCGAACAGACGCCGCAAGTGATCGAACAGGTCTCGGCCGAATTGCCGGAGCGGTTCCCCGCCAAGGTGGCCGAGCGGATCTTCAAAGGACTGAGAACCTCGGCGGCCAGGCTGGAGAAAATGCCGGCAACGTAGGCTTCGGATTGCAGGCGGCGGCTTGAGCGCTTCTGGCTCGATGCGGTTCGAGGACACTTGCTTAAGCCTTCCTTAAGCTCGCGTGCAATACGCTTACCGGCTGCTCATGAAAAGGCGAGTCCGCCATCTTTTTTCGTTTGCCGGGCACCGCTCGGACGGTGCGCGCCGCAAGGGCTGCGAGCGGCTCCATGTATTTCCCTACAGATACGACGCGTCACATCGGTAAAATACCGTTAATGCCGAGTGCATAAACAGATCGCCGAATCTGTCCGTTCGCGCCGCGCGCGGACCGGTTCAGCGGCCGTCCTACAAAAACACAGGTCGCGATACTTTACGGTACATTTGCTGTCCCTCGCGTTGCCCGTGTCAATGCACATTGAATGCATGAGCGAGTGGCGTATCGCATTCCCCACAGCCCTTTACGACGGCGGATTTTCACGCAGTATGGCCAACGAAACACACTCACCCGACTCCATCGCAGTCGCCGAACGCGTGCGCGAGTTGATGAGCCGGCACGGAATCGGCAAACGCCAGCAAACCACGGAACTCTGCCGCATCCTCGATCTGAGTTTTTCGCAGGGGCACCGCAAGCTGCGCGGCAACAGTCCGTGGACCCTCTCGCAGATCAAGAAGGTCGCCGAGGTGTTCGGCGAACCCGCCGCCCAGCTATTCGGCGCGCAATCGCTCGATCCGGGCATGGTCGGCGCGATCGCGCAGGAAGCCGTGTTCAGCATCGGCGCGACCGAACTGGCCTGCACCGCCTGGGTCGGCGCCGCGCTCGAACCCGGCAGCCGCCCGGAATTCGTCGCCTATTCCAAGCTCGGCCAATGGCGCGTTGCGCGTCACGACGGCGCGCTCTATCAGAGCGCCTACGAAGTCCACAAGATCGAAATCTATCCGCGCCGCGCCGAGACCGACAAGCCGACCATCGCGGTAGTCGACGACGATCAGGCCAGCGCCGACAACCTGCGCGACTATCTGGAGCGCAGCGGCTTTACGGCGGTGGCGATCTACGGCCTGACGTCGTTCGCCGAGCAACTGCAAAGCCAGGTGTTCGACGGCGTGGTGATCGACTGGCTGTTCGGCTCGCAGACTTCGGCGGCGGCGATTCGGGCGGTGCGCGCGTCGGAGAATCCGGACGCGCCGATTTTCGTGCTGACCGGCGAATTGCTGACGGGCAAGGCCAGCGAATCGGAGATCAGCCAGGTGATACGCAACTACGACGTGGCGTGCTACGAAAAGCCCGCGCGCATGGCGATTCTGGTCGCCGATCTCTCCAAGCGGCTGAATCGGCCGTAAAGCGTCGGCCGTCAAGCGACGACCGTCAAGCGCGGGTCAGCGGCTGAAGGTGTGTGCTCAGGTTGATGCCCGCCTCCATCGCCTCCATTGCGCGCTTCCATGCGCCGTATCACACGCGCCTCGCTTCATAGTCCGCTTTGCAACCCGCTTTGCAACCCGCTTCACAACCCGCCTTGCAACCGCTCCCCCCGCTTCACACCGTATGCCGCGACGCCAGCGCTCGCTGCAACGCCTGACGCAAATCCTCGTAATGCACCGGCTTTAACAACGCTTCAAAAAACGGCTTCGAATCGGCCTCGCCTTCGGCCACGACGTTTTTCGTTCCAGCCACATCCGCCTCCGGCGCATACGCGCTGACCACGATCACCGGCACGCCTGCCGACGGTCCGCCGCGCACGGCGAAGTCCGCGAGAAACGCATAGCCGTCGCGCTCCGGCATATGCAGATCGAGCAGCACCACGTCGCAGCGGCGCGTGTCGAGCCACGCGAGCGCGTCGTCGGCGTTGGCGGCGACGTGCGCGTCGAAACCCATGTGCGCGACCATTTCGCTCAACGACTCGCGGATCAGCCGGTTGTCGTCGACGATCAGCACGCACGGCCGCTCGCCGCCCGCTTGCGCGTGAACGCTCACGCCTGCCGGCGCGACAGCCGCGACCGGCGTGACCGGAATCGTCACCGTGAAGGTCGTGCCCTGGCCCACCGTGCTCGCGACGTCGACGGTGCCGCCGAACAGCCTGACCAGCCCCTGCACGATCGTCAGCCCCATCCCCGCGCCTTCGAAGCGGCGCGTGCGCGACGCGTCCAGTTGCGTGAACTCCTGGAAGATCAGCGGAATCTGCGCATGCGGCACGCCCGGTCCCGTATCGCTGACGATGAACGTCAGCGTCTCCGGCTGCTGCTTCAACCGCACGCGCACCGTGCCGGTTTCGGTGTAGCGGATCGCGTTGGTGACCAGGTTGTTGACGATCTGGCGGATGCGGTGCGGATCGGAGTCGACCAGGCCGCTCACGCCGCCTGCCTCGATGACCTCGCTTTCGAGTTTCAGCCCGCGCGCGGCAGCCGACATCGCGTGCTCGTCGACGATCGACGCCAGCAATTCGCGCGGCTCGAAATGCTCGTGACGCAATTCGAGCTTGCCCGCGCCGAGGCGCGCGTAGTCGGTGAGGTCTTTCATCTGCGCCTCGAGATGCCGCGCCGCGGTTTCGAGCCGCTGGATCACCTTGCGGTCGGCTTCGGAATGGTAGTTGAAGCCCAGCAATTCGATCGACGAGACGATGGCGTGCAGCGGCGTGCGCAGTTCATGGCTGATCATGCCGAGGAACGCGTCCTTGGCGAGACTCGCCTCGCGCGCCGCGCGGCTCGCCTGGTGCTCGGCTTCGAGCGCCGCGTGCTGCTGAAGCATCAGACGCGTGCGGCGCCGGCCGTTGAGCACGAGCAGCAGCGTGGCGGCCGCCGACAGCAACAGCATCAACATGCCGCCCGCGAACAACAAGCGTCGCTTGTCGATGAAATCGCGGCTCATTGCCTCGCGATCGGCGACATCGGCGAAACGGCGGCTCAACGCCAGGTCGTTGACTTCGTTCCAATGCAGGCGCAACTGCGCAACGATCTGATTGGCGCCGCGGCGGTCCTTCGCCACGGCGGCGACCTCAGGCGCGAGGCCGGTGAGCAGACGATCGAGCGACTGCACTTCGTCGCGTTGCCGCTGCAGCAAAGGCACTTGCGCGGTCAGCCTGCTCGTGGAGCCGGCCAGCACGTGCAGCTTCGATTGCAGCAGTTGATAGCGCAGCAGCAGGCGCGGATAGTCGTCGTCGACGCCCGACTGATACAGCAGCAACTGATTCTCGAAACGCGCGTAGGCGATTTGCAGTTGCGCCGCGTCCCAGTAGAAGCCGTCGTAGGTGCCGGTCAACTGCTCGGTGGCGCGCGGGTTCAGCAGATTCGCGTACAACAGATAGCCGATCGCGCCGGCCGGCGCCGCGAGCGCGGTGAGCCAGATCAGCACGTAGAGAACGCGGCGCCACGGACGGCGCGCTATTTGACGATGAGAGCCTTGATCTGCCATACGAATTTCGAATCGCTCGCTGCGCCCACGAGTTCGTCGGGGAACGCATCGCGCGGATAGATAAGGAACAGCGGCCCGAAGTCGCTAAGCTTCAGACGCCGGCCATTCATGCTGTACGCGACGATCACGCCATAGCGATCGCAGTCCGACACCGGCACGGTGTAGGTGTAGTCGTCGAACGTATGGATCTCCACGTGATCGCCGTACGCGCCGACTGTCTTCAGAATATCCGCGAGCAGCGGTCCCGTGAAGGTAGAGCGCGGAGTCCACGTGGTGCTCGTCGTGATCGCATGCACCGGCAGCGCGAGCAGTTGCGCCTCGGTGAAGTGATACGACTGGCGCGAGGCGTCGGTGGTCCTCGCGATCTTGCCCTTCACGTCGAGCGAGAAGGGCACCGAGTCCTGCTGAGCGTGCGCGCTCCATGCCGCCAGCGCGAACATCAGGCCCATTGCCCAGCGCGCACCCCGGTACGCGCGTTTCCCACCCTGCATTTTTTTGGTCACCTTGGTCATGTTTTTTTCCGTTGTTTTTTGCGGCGCGCTACGTTTCTCCAACTTCCCGTGCTTCTCTGATTTCCTTACCGTCGCGCAGATGCAGATGCCGCGCGGCCCGCTGCGAAGCGACCACGATCAGCTTCATGGTCGCGCGGGTGGCGCCGACGAACAGCTTGCGCGCGATGCGCTCGTCGAACGCAGCGAAGTCGATCTCCGTGAAAATCACGCACGGCGCCGCTTGCCCCTTGAAGCGGTAGATCGACTCGAACAGCACGTCGCCCTCGCGGTATTCCGGGTTGCCGAACAGGTCGTATTTGCCCGTGAAACTGCGCAGCCGGTGCGGACCGAGATGATCCTGGGCGGTGATCGCCGAACCTTCGCGGCCGCGGAAGGACAGCACCACGATGTCCTGCTTGCGAAAGCCGAGCGAGAGTGCCTGCGTGATCGCGCGCTTGGTGGCCTCGATGCTGCCTTCGACGGCATGGGCTTCGTCGTAGACGGACAGCGCAATGTCCGAGCCGTCGAACGGACTGCCCGATGCGAGCGCCGCCGCGACCGGCACCGCGGCGCCGACCACGTCGCGCACATAGTCGAGGATGTCGCGCGGGCTGCGATAGTTGGTGGTTTCCTTCAGCGTGGTCCAGCCGGGCAGATCGACCGGCTCACGCATGTACAGGTTCTGCAGCGGGTCTTCGAGCCACCACCACGCCGCGCCAGGGCGCAGCAGTCGCTCGAGCGCCGCGACCCACGGCTGCTGGAAGTCCTGCCCTTCGTCGACGATCAATACGTCGAATTGCCAGCGCGCGCCGATCGGCGTCTGCGCGAAAACCGTTTCGAGCTGGTCGAAGACGTCGCCCGAACGGAAATCCGGCTCGCGGCCCGCATCGCGCGCAATCCAGTCGCACAGTTGGTGATAGTTCGCCACCTTCGCCTCGGGCGGCGCGACTCGCGCGATGTGATCGGCCAGCGGCCGGTTGAAGCACACATATAAAGGCCGCTGGCCGCGCGCCACCGCGTCCTTCATCACCTGCACCGCGAGTTGCGTCTTGCCGGAGCCGGCCGTGCCGATCACGCGCAGCCGGAACGGCGAAAATTCGAGCCGCCGCGCCCATGTCGCGAGACCGCCGGCGAGGCGCGTGACGAGCGTGCCCGCCTGTCCGACCAGCGCGCTGGCGTCGGGCGTGAGCGCGAGTTCGTCGGCGAGAAAGTGATGGATTTTCGGCGCGCAGGCAAGGCGCGGCTCGTCCGCCGGCAACGCTTCGCGGATGATCGCCGCGAGCCGGGTCTTGCGCGTGGCGTCGACGATGCGCGCCGGGTTCACGCCCGCGATCGCCGCGTCCTTGACGATGTGGTCCGGGCAATACAGCAGTTCCTCGATGAAATACGTGCCCGCGCCGAATGCCGCGGTAAAACGCCGGTGCAGCCCCTCGATGGTGTGCGCGAGCGCGATCGCCACGTTGCGCTCCGTTTGCAGATAGACCTTGACGAGACCCTTCGGCGTTTCGCGCAGGAAACCGGTTTTCTGCTCGACGATCATCACGCGCCCCGCCGGACTGACGATCACGAAATCGGCCTCGCCGAACACGGAAAAGTTCTGGTTCAGACGCGTCCAGTGCACGCCGTGATAGACGGTATAGCCGTCGGGCAGCGTGTCTTCCAGCAACGCGAGGGTTTCGCGTTCGCGTGCCGCCGCGCCGGTGGCGGCGAGGCTCTTCCAGTCGTCGGGGACAATGCGGGCCATGCGGTGCCTCGTCGTATTCGGGTGCGCTCATTGTACGCAACGCGCAGATGTTTCCGGCATGCGCCTCGACGTGGGCCGATCGCAACCCGCCGCGTGCAAAACCATGCGCATCGTGTATCGTTACTGGCTGAACGCCGCGCGCCGGGCGCGGCTTGCCAACTGTAAAGAAGAGGATTTGCCGGATGATCACGATCTGGGGACGCACTAATTCGGTCAACGTTCAGAAAGTCTTGTGGTGCTGCGATGAGCTGGTGCTGCCCTACGAGCGCATCGACGCCGGTCTGCAATTCGGCCGCAACAACGAACCCGACTATCTCGCGATGAACCCGACCGGCAAGATTCCGACGCTGGTCGACGACGGCTTCGTGCTGTGGGAATCGAACTCGATCCTGCGCTATCTGGTGCTGCAATACGGCGAGGCGAGCCTGCTGTATCCGTCCGAGCCCAGGCTGCGCGCGAGCATCGACCGCTGGCTCGACTGGTCGCTCTCCACGTTGCAACCCACCGAGCGTCCGGTGTTCTGGGCGCTTGTACGCACGCCGGCCGCCGAGCGCGACGCCGCCAGACTCGCGGCCGACTTCAGCGCGGTCACGCTGCTGTGGCGCATGCTCGACACGCACCTGCAAGGCCGCTTCTTCCTCGAGGGCGAACGGTTCACGCTCGCCGACATCGTGGTCGGCGCATACGCGAAACGCTGGTTCGGGGTGGACGGCGTCGAGCGTCCGCCGCTGCCGAACGTGGAGCGCTGGTATTCGCGCCTCGCCACGCGGCCGGGCTTCAAGAAATACGTTGATTTTCCGCTGACGTGAAGCGTGGCTGGCAGCCGTGCCATGCACCGGCACGGCGCGGCGCGATGGCCCTTATAATCGACGCATGAAAACCGCCAAGCCCACCGCGACCGCCGCTGTGAAAGCCGCTGCGCAATCCACCGCGCAATCCACTACAGCCAGCTCCGCTCATTCTCATGCAGCGGGGCACATGCACGGCGATTCGCAGGAAGCCGCACTGACCCTCGCGGAAGAATACTGCCGCGAACGCGGCGAAAAACTCACGCCGATCCGCCGCAAGGTGCTCGAATTGCTGTTGAATTCGGGGCGCGCCACCAAAGCCTATTCGCTGCTCGACGAGATGCGCCAGATCCACCCTGGTTCGGCGCCGCCCACGGTTTATCGGGCACTGGACTTTCTGCTGTCGGCGGGGCTCGTGCATCGGATCGAATCGATCAATGCGTTCACCGTCTGCCACGATCTGACGCAATGCCAGCACGGCATTCTGGTGGTCTGCCAGCAATGCGGCACCGTCACCGAGTTGCATCAGCCGAAGCTGCGCCAGGCGCTCGTCGCGCAAATCGAAGACGCGGGCTACCGCCTCGCCAGCGATGAGATCGAGTTGAAGGGACTGTGTGCCGCCTGTCAGGCAGCGGAAGCGGCGGCGACCGCCGCCGCGGGTTCAGCGGCATCCGTCGCCGCCGCGAAATAACGGCGACGCGCGTTTTGCAGCGGTCCGATCAACCCGCCGAGCGGGCGTCGATCGCGTCGTGCAGCAAAGTCACCAGATCTTCCGGCAACGCCGGTTTGGTCATGAAATGCTGGAAGCCTTCGCCGATACTGCGCAAGCGATAAGCGTCGTCGGTATGACCCGTGAGCGCCACGGCCACCGAAGGCGCGTGATCGCCGCGAATCTCGTGATCGCGCAGCCGCTGGATCAGATAGAAGCCGTCCATGGCCGGCAATTCCAGATCGCATACCACGGCGTCGGGCAATAAACGCAGCGCCGCTTCGACACCCTCTTCCGCATCCGCCACCGCGACGACATGCGCACCTTCCGCTTCGAGTAACAAGGTCAGCGATTCCCGGCTATCCGGGTCGTCTTCGACGAGCACGATCGTGGCCTGATCGAGTCTCAATGCTCCGTTCATGTTCTGTTGTTGCTCTAAAAAACCGGTTAGGCCGTCAGACTTGGCCAACTTATCGCCCTGCTGCTTGCCGCCGATTTGCGCGGCTGGGTTGTTGCTGTTCATGATTCCGACCCGGCTTCGCGCACCGAGTTGCAGACAGGCACACGATTTTAAAACATGGCCTTGGCGCAACGCGTGCGCACAGTAACGCGCCAAAATTGCACGCGGATGAAGAAACGGCCCTCGACGCCGTGACGACGGCGAGTCGATAGACGACATCCGATTCGCCGCGGCGGTTCGTGCCCCCCGTTGGCACGGCCATTCTCGCCCGGCGTCGTTTCTGGAATTCGTATTCCGCTTGCGGCGCGGGCGACATTGCTTGTTCCGCCCGGCGCTCACTTCCACCCGACAGGTAGCATGCCGCGTGCCGCGGCGGCTTCCGGCTCCCCAGGCGCCGGCGCACGTCGCCGCGAACACGCGCTTTAACCGGCTTTCTTCGGACCTATGCCCTGCACCAGCAGCGCCACCGCATGCCGCGCGATTTCCTCGCCGCCGACGTTGCACCGCATGGGATCCTCGCGCCACAGCTTTGAGGTGGCCAACGGCAGAATCGTCAGACCAAGCAACGTGACGAAGACCAGCGACGGCTCCAGCGCCGCGTTCAGGCGCCCCTCCTTTTGCCAACGCGCGATGCATTCAAGCGACGCCTTCTGTTGCACGTTGCCGAACCGTTCATGCATGCGCTGGCGCAGCAAGCCGCCGTCGCTGATGACCTCGCGCACCCATAGCGACGGAAACCACGGATTCTCGCTCGCCACTTGCACCAACCGCTGCGTGAGCGTGGTGATCGCCGCCACCGGATCGTCGGCGTGCTCCTGAAACGGCACGCCGAGCCCGGCGCGCAGCGGCGCGAAACGCTCGTCGATCAGCACGTCCAGTAGCTGATCTCGCGTCTTGAAGTAGTAATGCATCATTGCCGGCGTGAAGCCCGCCTCGCGAGCGATCTCGCCAAGCGTGGTATCGACGATGCCCTGCCGCGCGAAGAGCGCGAGCGCCGCCTCCAGCAAACGGCCGCGCTGCTCCGGTCCGCGCGCGGCGCCCGAGGGCCGGCCGGGGCGCCGTGCGGGCGCTCCGGCTGCCACGCTTGCGGGGTCGACGTCTCCACCAGCGCCTCCACGAGCGGCTTCACCAGCGGCTTCAAGCCGCCCCTGCTTCGCGGGCTTGCGCGGTTTCGCAGTCGCCGCATGACGTGGCGCGACTTTCACCTTGTGCTCATCGGACGGAATTCTTGCCATTGCATTCAATTTGACGTGTGCGGCGATGTCGCATATATTAATCGCCACATTAATTAATTTCAATAGCGTGTCGCCATGGATCAATCGACAACGACTCAACCTATCGAACTGGCGGACACCGGGGCGCAGCCAGCCGCGGCCGCCGATCAACCGCCGATCCGCCTGCTGTTCCCGGCGCTGCTGCTCGTCATGCTGCTCGCCGCGCTCGATCAGACGATCGTCTCCACCGCGTTGCCGACGATCGTCGGCGAACTCGGCGGGCTCAACAATCTGTCGTGGGTGGTGACCGCCTACCTGCTGAGCTCGACCATCGTCGTGCCGCTGTACGGCAAGTTCGGCGACCTGTTCGGCCGCAAGATCGTGCTGCAAACGGCGATCGTGCTGTTCCTCGTCGGCTCCGCGCTGTGCGGCGTCGCGCAGGACATGACCCAGTTGATCGTGCTGCGCGCGCTGCAAGGGCTCGGCGGCGGCGGCCTGCTGGTCGTGACAATGGCCGCGATCGCGGACGTGATTCCGCCGGCCGAGCGCGGCCGCTATCAGGGCGTGTTCGGCGGCGTGTTCGGTCTCGCCACCGTGGTCGGGCCGCTGCTCGGCGGTTTTCTCGTCGAGCATCTCACGTGGCGCTGGATCTTCTACATCAACCTGCCGCTCGGCATCGTCTCGCTGCTCGTGATCGGCGCGGTGTTCAAGCCGCACGCGCGTCATGTGAAGCACACCATCGACTATATGGGCGCCGCCTTTCTCGCCGGCGCGCTCACCTGCATCATCCTGTTCACGAGCCAGGGCGGCACGATCCTGCCGTGGTCGTCGCCGCAACTGTGGTTCACGCTGGGCATGGGGCTGGTGGCGACCTGGGGCTTCATCCACGAAGAGCGCAGCGCGGTCGAGCCGATCATGCCGCTCGAGCTTTTCAAACAGCGCACGTTTTTGCTGAGCAGCCTGATCGGCTTCATCATCGGCGTGTCGATGTTCGGGGCGGTCACGTTCCTGCCGCTCTATTTGCAAGTGGTCAAGGGTTCGACGCCCACCCAAGCCGGCATCCAGATGCTGCCGATGATGGGCGGCCTGTTCGTGATGTCGATGGTGACCGGCCGCGTGATCAGCAAGATCGGCAGATACCGCATGTTCCCGATCGCCGGCACGTTGCTCGTGGCCGTCGCCATGCTGCTGCTCGCACGCCTGCAGATCGGCACGCCGATCCATGTGATGTATATCGACATGGGCATTCTCGGCTGCGGCCTCGGCATGGTGATGCAGGTGCTGATCCTCGCCGTGCAGAACAGCGTCGAGTTCAGGCATGTGGGCGTCGCCACGTCGGGCGCCACGCTGTTCCGTTCGATAGGCGGGTCGATCGGCGTGGCCGCGTTCGGCGCGGTGTTCTCGAACGGCCTTGCGTCGCGCCTCGAAAAACTGCTTCCGCCCGACACCGAATTGCCGCACGCGCTCGGGCCCACTGCCATTCACGCGTTGCCGCAAGCGTTGCGCGACGATTACCTGCATGCGTTCGCCGGCGCGCTGCACACGGTGTACCTCGCGGCGGCTTGCGTGGTGCTGGTTGCCTTTGCGCTCGCGTGGCTTTTAAAGGACCATCCGCTGCGCAAGCAGTGAGCGAAGCACTCGCGTCCGTTCGTCCTCCGACATGCGAGATGCTTCGCCATACTATGAATGTGCGCTAACGCACATAAGGTAGGTAGCAACTTCGATTGACGTTCGCAACGAAACGCCACATATTGCAGGCGGCGGCATCGCAAGCGTGCGCTTGCGCCCCGACACTCCCCGGCGCATGTGGATCGTGATTTCCGCGGACATCGCTCCTGCCTCAGCACGGTCCGGGGCATGCCGTATGGCATTGTTTTCCACAGGTGGGGCCACAGCATGTCCACCCAGTCAGCACCCGGACATAGTTTTCCAATGCCCTGCAATCGGTGTGGCGGCGCCCTGTACCGCCAGGTCGACTATTGCCCGTATTGCGGCGCGGCGCATCCGCTCGATACCAGCCCACCTAAGCGCACCGTCATTCCCGGCAGCCGCGCCAGCGCCATGAGCGGAGCGGCGCGCAACAGCGGCTTCGATCCCCTCGCACCTGGAGAAGTACAACTTGCGGCGGGTGCCGCGCGCGTCGGCGCGGCCGCGTCTGCCGAGGTCGCGCTGCATGCGCCGATAGCGGTGTCGCCGGATACGTCGATCCGTTCTCTCGCCGGCGCGCTTGATTCGCATGGCCGCGCCGCGCACCGGATTCGCGGGCTGCTATGGGCGATCGCGGCGATTGTCGGAATCGGCCTCGCCTATGTCGGCTATGCGCTATTCGGCGGCAGCCATGAAGCGCGCAACGGCAACAACGCGCAGTTGGCCGAAACCGATCAGGATGCGAGGACAACGACCACCACGACCGGAACGATCGCGCGCTATGCACCCGCTCAGTCGACGAATCAGGCGGCCGCTGTCGAGCCGGCCAAGGCTGACAATGCGATGAAGGCAACGCCGGCGACTCCCGCGACGCCGCTCGCGCCTGAAGCGGTGATGCAACCCGCCGCCCCGCGTTTTAGCGATGCCGGTCAAGCCATGCGTTCCGCGCGCCTCGCGTTCGACGCCAACGATCTATCCGCGGCGCAAGCCGCGCTCGGCGCCGCGCAAACGCTGCGACCGGAGAATACGGACGCACGGAACCTGGCGGCCGAACTGAAGCCGCTCACCGCGCGCCGCGACATCGCGTTGCAAGCGGCGCAACTCTGCGCCGCGCAACAGTCGTGGACCTGCGCGCGCCAGCACGCCAACGAGGCGCTCACTATCGACACAGGCAGCGAAACCGCCAAAACCATTTTGCAGCGCGTGATTCGCGAGACCGGCTGGAAGCCGCTCAGTCCAGCGCAAGCCGCATCGCCGTCGCCATCACCATCGCGGCAAGCCCGGTTGCCAACGCGTTTATCAAAAGGCGGTGCGCATTCGCGCGAGAAGCGCTTCTAACCTGAACCATAGGCGGAGGAGACCATGCTAAAGAGACTTCTGACGGGGTGGCTGGGGCTGGTGCTGCTGGCCGTGTCTTCGTTCGTTTTCGCGGAGCCCGCGCACTACAAGATCGTGACCGGTCCCGAACGAGGCACGTACATACAGATCGGTCAGGATCTGTCGAAATGGGTCGCGCAACCGGCGGGCATCGACCTGGAGGCGGTGGCCTCGAAGGGCTCGGCCGAGAACGTGCAGCGCATGCGCTTCGAACCCGGCGTGAAGCTGGCGCTGGTGCAATCCGACGTCTACCAGGCCTACATCGACATGGCCAACGCGGGCAACGCCGACGCCGGCACGGCGATCCGGCCGCTGCGGCTCATCATGCCGCTTTACGACGAGGAAATTAACGTCGTGGTGCGCGCGGACTCGCCGTTCAATACCTTCGCGGACATCAGGAACAAGCGCATCAGCGTCGGCCTGATCGGCAGCGGCACCGCTCAATCGGCCACGACGCTCTATCACCTGATGTTCGGCACGACGATTCCCGACCAGAACGTCGAGCACCTGAGCAACGAGGACGCGCTGGCCGCGTTGATCGTGAAGAAAGTGGACGTGGCGATCATCGTGGTCGGGCAGCCGGCGAAACTGTTCAACGACATGAATCCGGAACTGCTGCAGCAGATCCGCCTGCTGAAAGTCGATCCCGCCGCGCCCGAAACGGCGCGCGCCAAACAGACGTACTTCCCCGCGACGATCCGTGCGAGCAGCTATCCGAACTGGCTGAAGGAAGACGTGCCCACGCTGACCGTGAAAGCCTTTCTCGTCACCTACGATTACGGTCTGCGCGACACGGTCGGCAACCTGAATCACTTCGCCGACTCGCTCTGCGCGAACTTCGACACGCTGCAGGAACACGGCCACCCGAAGTGGAAGCAGGTGAAGCTCGAATTGCCGGGCCTCGTGCGTGGATGGAAGTACTACCCGCCGGTCGAGAAGCATCTTCGCGCGTGTCTCGCGAAGCGGAACGCCGCGCTCAGCGCGACGGCGGCGACGACGACGGCAAGGGCAACCGCGGCCCGGCCTGCGCAAAAACCCCGCGCCGCCTGCACGGATCAGGAACGGCTGCTTCTGCTGTGCAAATGAATCGGCGCGCGGGACGCGTTTGCTCAGGCGCGCGCCCGCTGCTTCGAAACAGCGGACGCTTCCATCGCCCGTTGCAGCGTCTCGTACACTTTCGGGCGGTTGCATTGCGAGACGTTAAAGCGCAGAAAACCGGCCGCCGATTGCGATGCGCTGAACACATTGCCGGGCGCGAACACCACACCGCCGGCTAGCGCGTGACGCGCGATGTCGGCGGCGTCGAGCGGGTCCGGCAAACGCGCCCACACGAACATGCCGGCGCGTGGCCGCGTCCATATTTCCAGGCCCGCATAGCCGAGCCGCCTGACCGTCTCGCCCATCGCGTCGGCGAGCTTCGCGCGCATCGACTCCAGATGCCGCCGGTAAGCGCCGTCCACCAGCAAACGATGCACGACGCTCGCCGCGAGCTGGCCGTTGCCGAACGAGGTGGCGAGCTTGAGATCGATCAGCGGCTCGATCCATTCGGCACGCGCGGCGATGTAACCGCAACGCACCGCCGCCGACAGCGTCTTCGAAAAGCTGCCGATCGACACCACGCGCGCGAGCCCGTCGAACGCGGCAAGACGCGGCGCGGCTTCCTCTTCGAAGTCCGCGAAAATGTCGTCCTCGACGATCAGCAGATCATGTTCGCCCGCGAGCTTCAGCAGCCGGTGCGCGACGGCCGGCGCGAGCGTCGCGCCGGTCGGATTGTGGATGGCCGAATTGGTCACATACAGGCGCGGACGGTGCTCGGTCAGCGCGCGTTCGAACGCCGCCAGATCGGGCCCGGACGGCGTATAGGGCACCCCGACGATGCGGGCGCGATGCGCGCGCAGCAGCGCCTGAAAGTTGAAATAGCACGGGTCGTCGATCAGCACCGTATCGCCGGGCTCGAGCAGAAAGCGGCACACGAGATCGAGCGCGTGCGTGCCGCCGTCGGTGAGCACGATCTGCTCGGGCGGCGCATCCACGCCGTGCTGCGCGAGCCGCCATGCGAGCTGTTGACGCAGCGCGGGCAGACCATACGGGCTCGCATAATCGGCGAGCGGCGACTGCGGGTCGCGCGCCACCGTCCGCAGCGCGCGACGCACGCCGTCTTCGGGCAGCCATGAGGCGGGCATCCAGCCGCAACCCGGCTTGAGAACTTTCGACCCCGCTTCCAGCGACTGCCGGGTCAGCCACAACGGATCGACCTCGCGATCGAGGCTCGGCCCGAGATCGGCAAGCGCGAGCGGCGGCGCATGGCCCGACACGAAGAAGCCGGACCCGCGGCGCGCCACGATCACGCCCTCCGCGACCAGCCGGTCGTAGGCTTCCACCACCGTCGACTTGGATACGCCGAGCGTTTCCGTCATCACGCGGATCGACGGCACGCGCGCGCCCGGCATGAGCGAACGGCTCGCAATGCGCTCGCGCAAGCTGTCCATCACCGTGCCGACACGCGTGCCCGACGCCCCCTGCATACCTCGACTTTCCGCCATCTGTACTGCTCCATGTTCGGTACAGTTTGTACGAATTGTACTGATCCGTAGCTTACCGTTTACGGCCGGAAAGCGGATGCTACGAATTCCGTTTTCACGTGCATGGACTTCATTGCAATGGACAAGACAACGAACGGCTGGATCAGCGGCATGATTGGCGTGTTGATCTTCAGCGGCTCGCTGCCCGCCACGCGCCTCGCGGTGCAAGGGCTCGATCCGGTGTTTCTGACGGTGGCGCGCGCGACGATCGCCGGCACGCTGGGCCTGGTGCTGCTGCTCGTGTTTCGCGAAGCCCGCCCGGCCCGGCGTGACCTGATTCCGCTGGTAGTCGTCGCGCTCGGCGTCGTGGTCGGCTTTCCGCTGTTGACGGCTCTCGCGCTGCGTCATGTGAACGCCGCGCATGCGGTGGTGTTCGTCGGCCTGCTGCCGCTCGCCACCGCGATCTTCGGCGTGCTGCGCGGCGGCGAGCGTCCGCAGCCGGCGTTCTGGCTGTTCTCGGCGCTGGGCAGCGGCGCGGTGGTTGCATTCGCCTTGCGTCACGGCCTCGATGCTTCGCCCGTCGGCGACGCGTTGATGCTGGCGGCGATCATCGTCTGCGGCCTGGGCTACGCCGAAGGCGCGCGTCTGTCGCGCCACCTCGGCGGCTGGCAGGTGATTTCGTGGGCCCTCGTTCTGTCGCTTCCGGTGATGGCGCCGCTCGCGTGGTGGGCGCGGCCCGCCTCGTTCGACGGCGTCGGTCATGCGGCGCTGTGGGGTCTCGCGTACGTGTCGCTCTTCAGCATGCTGATCGGCTTCGTGTTCTGGTATCGCGGACTCGCGCTCGGCGGCATCGCGGGCGTCGGGCAACTGCAGTTGCTGCAGCCGTTCTTCGGCTTGCTGCTCGCGGGGCTGCTTTTGCACGAACAGGTGCCGCCCGCGATGATCCTGGTCACGGTCGTGGTGGTGGCATGCGTGGCGGGCGCGCGGCGTTTCTCGCGAGCCGCGCCGGTGCGTCCGGCGGTCTGAGACAGCGAACGTCAACGCCAAGCCGGTGTGACCATACCGGGCATGTCGATTTTTGACTCCCTTCAAATTCGTGCGCGGGACGGGCATAGTCAAAGCTATCCTCAGACCCACCGGCCACCACAGGACCCGTATGAGCACCACCCACTCCGCGCCCGCGCCGTCCTCTTCCGACGCGGCAAGCGCCGCGCAGCCGCCCGGCGCCACGCTGCTCCGCGACGCCACCGAAGCCGATCTGCCCGCGATTCAGGCCATCTATGCGCATCACGTGCTGACCGGCGTCGCGTCGTTCGAGGAAACGCCGCCCTCCGTGGACGACTTGCGCACGCGGCTCGCGTCGGCGCGCAGCCACGGCTTGCCGTACATGGTCGCCGAGATCGACGGCGAGGTCGCCGGCTATTGCTACGCCACGCCGTACCGGCCGCGCGCCGCCTATCGCAACACCATCGAGGATTCGATTTACGTGAGCGACGCTTATCGTGGGCGCGGCCTGGGGCGTGTGCTGCTGCAAGCGCTGATCGAGCGCTGCGAACACGGACCGTGGCGCCAGATGGTGGCCGTGATCGCGGACGGCGGCAGCGGCGGTTCGCTGTCGCTGCATACGCAACTGGGTTTCGAATTGACCGGCACGTTGAAGGCGGTCGGCTTCAAGCATGGCCGATGGCTCGACACGACGTTGATGCAACGCACGCTGGGCGTGGGCGACTCGATCCCGCCGGACGACGTGGCGCGTTAACGCGGCGGCTGCACCGCTGCGCTGCCGACCCGCTACCGACGCCCGCCGACGTGCCCGCCCTGGTCGACGCCATCTGGCGCGTGCGGCCGCTGGCGATGGTGCTGACCGAAAGCGAAACGACCGGCGCGCTGGAAGAAGCCTCCGGTGATTATCCCGGCGACCGGGTCGCCGCAATCATGGCGAAAAAGCTCGGCCATCCGCTGGAAGGCGCGGCGACGGAGCGCGCCAGCGCGAAAAAGAACAAGCGTGAGAAGTAGCGCACGCGGCGCGCATCATATTCAAATCTCCATTGCTTCGTTTGACGGGCGCAACGTCCATGCGACGATCGCCCAACGAACTCATCGAACGCAATGGAGAATCACCGGATGCACCGTCACACCCGTTTGTCACTTCACCTCGCCGCCGCGTTGCTCGCGGCGTTCACGACCTTGAGCGCCGCCGCGCAAACCAACGGCAGCGGCGGCGGCGAGCCGGCCAAGGTGCTGCGCATCGGTTATCAAAAATCGGGCTTGCTCGCGGTGCTCAAGGCGCAAGGCTCGCTCGACGAGAAGCTCAAACCGCTCGGCTATAGCATCAAGTGGTTCGAATTCCCCGCGGGACCGCAATTGCTCGAAGCGCTGAACGCCGACAGCATCGACTTCGGCTATACCGGCGCCCCGCCGCCGGTGTTCGCGCAAGCCGGCGGCGTGCGCTT
The DNA here is from genome assembly GCF_052045835.1 of Paraburkholderia sp. 22099. Lineage (NCBI taxonomy): Bacteria > Pseudomonadati > Pseudomonadota > Betaproteobacteria > Burkholderiales > Burkholderiaceae > Paraburkholderia > Paraburkholderia sp. 22099. Next base: position 49,920 of record NZ_JBQEPU010000021.1, read on the forward strand.
CGTGTACGTGGGCGCGGAGCCGGCCGGGCGTCATTCAGAAGCCATTCTGGTCAAGAACGATTCGGCGCTGCGCGGCGTGAGCGATCTGAAAGGCAAGCGCGTCGCGCTGCAAAAAGGCTCGAGCGCGAACTATCTGCTGCTCGAAGCGCTGAAAAAAGCGGGCCTGCGTTACGAGGACATTCGGCCGGTCTATCTGCCGCCCGCCGATGCGCGCGCCGCCTTCGAAAGCGGCGACGTCGATGCGTGGGTGATCTGGGACCCTTACTATGCCTCCGCACAACAAGCGCTGAAGGCGCGCACGCTGGCCGACTATTCCGAACTCGACGGTCCATACAACTTCTACGAAGCGACGCGCGACTTCGCGCGGCAGCATCCCGATGTAGTCGGTGCGATTCTCGGTCAGTTGCGCAGCGCAGGATTGTGGGTCAACGCGCATCCGGTTGAAACCGCGGCACTGATCGCGCCGAAGGTCGGCCTCGATCAGAAGCTGGTCGAAACCTGGGTGCGCCGCTACCCCTACGGCACCACGCCCGTTACCGACGAGATCGCGCGCGCCCAGCAAGTGGTCGCCGACGCGTTTTACGGCGCGCATCTGATTCCGCAAAAAATCACCGTGAAGGACAACGTCTGGCAAAACCGCGAAGTCGCCGCGGCGCTGGTCGCCAAGTGATTCTTCCGCGCGGCCGCCGGCCGTGTTTCACACGGCTAAATCCGCGCGCACACATGTGGCCGCTGCGGTTGCGCCTGACCGAACGCGTGAGCGCGGTGCGCGATCCGGCGCGGATGCGCAATGCGATCAACGGTCTGAACCTCTACCGCGACAATTTCATCGACAGGCTGCTGCACCCGCGCGCGCGGCGAGCGTACGCGCCGGTGCAATTCATCGTGCTGTTGCACGACCGTTACGTTGGGCCCGCGCTCTCGCTTGGACTGGAAGGCTGGCTCGGCGCGTATCACCGCATCGAGATCGACGCGGGCCATTGGGTCGTGCCGCGCGAACCCGAGCGTATCGCGGCCTGCATCGAACGCTTTGCCGCACGGCGCGAAGCGAGTCGTGACGGTGGCGGCGACGCGTCGTTCAACGCGCACGCGGCAGGCGTGTGAACAAGGTCGGATAGTCGATCACGAAGCCGTCTTCGTCCACCGACAGGTTCGCGGTGAAATTGCGAAAGATGCCCTCGTAGCGATACTCGCGATTCACCTCGACACATGAATACGCCTGCTCGACGCGCGTGACCTGCAAATCCGGCGTCGAGATGTACGCCACTGAAATCGGCTGACGCTCGCCCTCGGCCAGTTGCAAACGGCGGATCGGCAGCGTGTTCGTGAACGGCGTGGCGGCGATGTCGATATCGACGCAGCCCTCGATTGCGCTCAGCACGAGGCCGTGACCGTCGCGCCAATTGCCGGCGCCGTCGCCATGCAATTCGAGTTCGCCGCCGCCGACAATCTTGAGCCACGCATACCGGGTGCGCCACTGCGCATCGCAGCGCACCTCGTAGTGCAGGCCATACGCCTTGCCGTAACGCTGCCCGACCACGGCGCTTTCCACCGCGAATCCGTCCTCGCGCGTTTCGAACGCCAGATGTTCGATGCCGTCGCCCTCTTCCGATGCCCAGCGTAATTCACGCATTACCCTGTCTCCTCGTGAAGCGGCGCAGCGTGCGCGCGCCGGGCTCTTATCGTAGCGCGAAAGGTTGTGGCCCGCCGGTATCGCTCTTCGTATGCGAGTGCCGGCGGGCCTGTTAGGATTCAACGAACGCACTGGCCGATTGCGGCATGGCATGTGCCCTTGGCGGCGTGATCGTTGCGCTCGGGTCCGAAGCGGCTGAAGGTGCGGCAACCGCCAACGCCGCCAATCTTTGCCGGTACGCGAACTAGCGTCATGCGCCTCGACCACGACTCGGTTCGTGCGGTCAGCGCTCATCAAGCCATCCCTGGAGACGAACATGTCGTTCACTCACACGCCCACCGGACGCGTCGCCGAAACGGGGCCGCTGTCCGACGCGGAACAGCAGACCCGCGTCGACCTCGCGGCCGCTTATCGCCTCGCGGCGCTCAACGGCTGGGACGATCTGATCTACACGCATATCTCGGCGAGCGTCCCCGGCGAACCCGGCCACTTTCTGATCAATCCGTTCGGCCTCGCGTTCGACGAAGTGCGCGCATCCAATCTCGTGAAGATCGACATCGAAGGCAAGCTTGTCGGTGAAAGCGCGCACGCGGTCAACGCAACCGGTTTCGCGCTGCACGCGGCCGTGCACGCCGCGCGCGCCGACGCCTTCTGCGTGATGCATTTGCACAATACGGCGGGTGTCGCGGTTTCGATTCAGCCGGCAGGTCTGCTGCCGGCGTCGCAACACGCTTTACGCTTTTACGGCTGCCTCGCCTATCACGACTACGAGGGTCTCGCGTTCACGCGGGCCGAGGGCCAACGTCTCGTCGCGCATCTCGCCGACAAGCCGGCCATGCTGTTGCGCAATCACGGCACGCTCACGGTCGGCCGCACCGTCGCCGAGGCCTATGTGCTGATGGCGACGCTGATCAAGGCCTGCGAAATCCAGTTGCAGGCGCAAGCGTGCGGCGCGGAACTGGTGGTGCCGGGCGATGCGATCGCCGCACGCACGGCGGAACAACTGTACGACGGCGGCGCGATCGAGGGCGCGCTCGAATGGCCCGCCTTGCTGCGCAAGCTCGACCGGATCGATCGCGGCTATCGCGATTGAAGCCGCTCTGCACGCCGACCTTCGGCTCAATCCATCAATCAAACGGAGTCACGCAATGCCCACGTTTCATATCGAACTCTTCGAAGGCCGCTCGCTGGAGCAGAAACGCCAGTTCGTCGAAGCCATCACCAAGGCGACCTGCGAATCGCTCGGCGTCGAGCCGAATTCGGTCGACATCATCCTGACCGACGTCAAACGCGAAAACTGGGCAACGGGTGGGCGCTTGTGGTCCGACGCGGACGCTTGAACGTTCGAGTACATCGCGGCGCGGGGCGCGGTTCTCACGTTATCGACAGATAACGGCACTGAGCGCTGGAGAATTTGCCACTGGCAACGGCTGCCGATGCGAAGTCCCGCGATCTGCCGATGGTGACGTTTGTATGACTGAATGCGCTGGTCGGGCCGCCACGCGCATTACCGCAAAGCGCGCGTCGCCGAAGATGCTGCGCGCGTTGCGCGCGCAGCCGGAGGAGGGTCAGCGACGCTTATTTAAACGCGTCGCTGTGGCGGCATAACAACACACCGCCGCCATACGAGCCCGATCAGAAGCGGTGAATGATGCCCACGCCGGCAGCAAACTGGCTGCGCGACGACGAAGGCGCACTGTTCTGGCCGTCGCCGATACTGGCCGTCGCGTTGATGATGCTCGTGCCGTTGTTTCCAATCGTCTGGCCGCTCGCACGCTGATAGGCTTCCAGCGCATACAGGCCGGTACGCTTGGACAGGCTGTAGTACTGCGAGAGGTTGAACTGCTGATAACGAGCCGCGCTCGAAATGCCGTTCGACTCGGTTGCGCGCGTGTAGCTATAGCCAGCGGCCAGGTCGAGTGCCGTCAGCGGCTTGAAGTGCACCACGGCGCCGGCCGTGTTGAACGTCGCCTGATGACGGAACGCCGAGCCCACGCCCGGAATGTATTGCACGTTCGAGTACGAGAACGACACGTCCCACTGCGAGTTGAACGCGTAGCCGCCCGTCACGGCAACGCGCTGCTGCGCCTGCGCGGTCCGATAGCCGTTGTTGATCGCCGACACGCCCGTTTGCGCGCCGTTGTTCGACGTGGCGGAGTCCGCGCCCCACGCGCCGCCGCCAGGCGTCGAGTTGTTGATGCGCTGGAAGCCGGCTGCGATACCGAACGGACCGTTCAGGTACTGCAATGCCGCGCTCCAGGTCGAACCCGCGTTCAGGCTGCCCGGCACGCCGCCGAACGAATACGAACCGCTTGCCGTGAAGCCGTAGAACTTCGGCGACGTGTACACCAGCGAGTTATTCGTGCGATACACCGTATCGAGCGAATCGATGTCGCCCGGGTGCGCGCCGTAGGCGCCGGTCAGCCACGTGGTCGGGCTATACGGCGAGAGCAGCGTGTAATAGGCCGTGTACTGGCGGCCGGCCGTCAGCGTACCGTAGGTGGTATTGGTCACGCCGACCCAAGCCTGGCGGTTGAATGCCAGGCCCGAGACGCCCTGCGCGCCGGTCGCGCTGTTAAAGCCCTGTTCCAACTGGAAAATGGCCTTCGTGCCGCCGCCCAGGTCCTCACCGCCCTTCAGGCCGAAGCGGCTGCCCGCCCACACCCCGTTGACCATCTTCACGACCGAGCGGCCGCCCGAGGTCGAACCGAGCGACGTCTGGCTGCTCTGATAGCCGATCCCCGCGTCGACGATCCCGTACAGCGTCACGCTGCTCTGAGCGTGCGCGCCGAGGGCGACCAACCCAAGGGCCGAGGTTGCTAGTACCTTTTTCATTTCTGCTCCTCTTAAAAAATTATTCTGTATGTCCGGCGTCGCCTGTGCGGCGCGCCGGCTTCGCAATCGATAATTCGGGAATTCGGGAATTCAGCTCAAAACACCGGATGCCCATTGATCACACTCGGCAACCAGGTCGAGAACATCGGTACGTACGTGACGATGTTGATCGCGGAGAAGATAGCCAGGTAATAAGGCCACGCCACCTTGGTAGTTTCCCCGATCGACACATTGCCAATCGCGCAGCCGATGAATTGCACCGACCCGATCGGCGGGTGCACGAGGCCCAACGCGCAGTTCAGCAGGATCATGATGCCGAACTGCACCGGACCCACGCCGCTGTGCATCGCCATCGGCAGGAACAGCGGCGTGGTGATCAGGATGTGCGCCGCCATGTCGACGAACGTGCCGAGGAAAATCTGAATCAGGTTGATGTACAGCAGCATCAACCAGGGGATGCTCGTCGCGCCGTTGAGCATGTGTTCGATCGCGTCGGGAATCTCCAGATAGGCCATCTGGAAACGCAGCATGTTCGACACGCCGATCAGCAGCAGCACCACGCCGGTCGTCTTGGCGGCCTTGGCGAGCGCGAACGAGAGCTTCTTCAGCGTCATCGTGCGATACACGACGATGGTCAGCACCAGCGAATAGGCCACCGCGATCGCCGCCGCTTCGGTCGCCGTCGCAATGCCCTTGGCCACGCAGACCAGAATGATCGCGATCACCATCAGGCCCGGCAATGCGCCGAGGAACGTGCGGCACACCGCGAACCAGCCGGGAAAGCGCTGCACGCCGGTCGAGCCGTCGGGACGGCGCGGATAGCCGTGCTTGACCGCTTGCCAGTAGGCGGCGATCAGCACGAAACCCATCACCCATAGAACCGGCAGCAGACCGGAGAACAGCAGGTCGCCGATCGAGACGCCGCTCATCTGATGCCCGTTCAGCGTCCCCGTGATGCCCTGCGCCGCGAACGCGTAGATGATCATGTTCGTCGAGGTCGGCATCAACGCGCCCGCCAGCGACGAATGGGTCGTGACGTTGACCGCGTACGCCGCGCTGTAGCCTTCGCGCTTCATCAACGGAATGACCACGCCGCCCATCGCGGACGTATCCGCCGTGGGCGAACCGGACACGCCGCCGAACAGCGTGCACGCGACCACGTTGGCCATGCCGAGCCCGCCGCGGAAATGCCCCACCGTGGCCTGCGCGAAACGCAGGATGCGGTCGGCGATGCCGCCGTGCAGCATCAGTTCGCCGGAGAAAATGAAGAACGGCACCGCGAGGAATGAAAACGCGTTCATTCCCGACACCATCGACTGCATCGCGGTGGCCGCGGGCAAGCCCTCATACAGATAGGTCAGGACGCACGAGAGCCCCAACGCGAACGAAACAGGCACCCCGAGAACGAGGAAGACGAGAAAACTAATGGAGAGAAGGGCAAGTTCCATGATTGTTCTATTTGTTTTTTCTGGCGAAAAGCGCCAGCAGATGCTCGAACGAGAACAGCGCGATGCAGACGCTGGCGATGACCGGAATGACGTAGCGCAGCGCTTCGGGCAGGCCCAGAATCGGAATCCGGTCTTCCATCGTGGTCTCCGCCATCTGCAGGCTGCCGAAGAAAATGGCCACGGCCAACGCGATCAGGCACAGATGCTGGAACGCCTCCGCAACGACCTGGCCCTTGGGCGACAGGCTCTTCACGAGCGAGTCGAGTCCGATATGGCCGCTCTCGCGGACCTTGAGCGCGGCGCCGAACATCGCGATCACGATCACCAGCAAGAGCGCGATCGGTTCGACGAAATCGGGCGCGTCGCTGAATACGTAGCGCATCACGACGCCGTAGATCACGAGCAGGCTCAGCACGGCGAGACTCACCGACGCCACGATCACCAGCACGCGGAATAGAAAATCATTTGGTCGCTTCATGAATTTCATTGACCCCATCCTTGCATACGACGCATCCGTCTTTAATATCCAGTCATCCCGCTGGACGTCGCCGGTTCAGCGGATCGCACGAAGAAAAGCCCTTGTTTATCGGGCTTTTCTCCGCTACGGCGTATCCGCTATACGAGCCTTATTTGATTGCCTGGATCTCGTCGACCAGTTGCTTCATTTGCGGGGTTTTTTCGTACTTCGCCCACACCGGCTGCATCACCTTGACGAAAGCCGCGCGATCGATCTGCGACGATGCGACGATCGACGCCCCGTTCTTGGTGACGGCCTTGCTTGCGTCGTTTTCACGCGCGGTCCACAGCTTCTGGTAGTACGGCACCGAGTCGGCGGCCGCCTTCTTGATGATCTCCTGCTGCTGCGGCGTGAGCGTGTCCCAGATCTTCTTGGAGAACACCAGCACTTCCGGCGTCATCGAATGCTGGGTTTCCGAGTACACCGGCGCGACCTCGAAGTGCTTGGTCTCTTCGTACGACGGCAGGTTGTTTTCCGCGGCATCCACGAGACCCGTCTTCAAGCCCGTATAGACTTCGGCGAACGGCATCGGCGTCGGCGTGCCGCCCATCGCCCTGATTTCGTCGACCATCAGATCGGAAGGCTGAACGCGCACCTTGAGACCCTTCATGTCGGAAGGCGAATGGATCGGCTTTTTCGTGTAGATGGAACGCGCGCCGCTCTCGTAGAACGTCAGCGCGATCATGCCCTTCGCCTTGAAGGCGTCGAGAATCTTCTGGCCTTCGGGGCCGTACATCACCTTGCGGAAGTGGTCGATGTCGCGGAACAGGAACGGCAGCGACGGAATCATCGATTCGGGAACGATCTCGTTGAACGCGGCGCCGTTGGCGCGAGTCATGTCGAGCGCGCCGATGCGCACCTGGTCGATCGTGTCGTTCTCGGAGCCCAGCGCGCTGTTGCCGAAGACCTTCACGGAATCCTTGCCGCCGGTCGCCTTGCTGATCTGCTCACCCATGTACTTCACGGCCATGTTGGTCGGATAGGTGTCGCCATGCACGTCCGACACACGGAACACGCGCGCTTGCGCCGACACGGTGCTAAATGCCAGCACGGAGGCCGCGACAAGCAGCGAAAGGCGGCAAATGCGAGAAGAGGCAGACTTCTTGTTCATCGTGACATTCCTTGAAAATAGATCATCCAATCGCGGAGGGCCGCTCGTTGAGGCCGCTCCCGGATGTGACATGGTTTTGATGCGTCTCCCGGCTCACGCGCTCGGCCCTGGCGGGTATGACGCGCGTTTCGCCGTGCTGGCCCGCGCAACGTCCCCGGCACGGATACCCAACACTCCTGTCAGACAACTCGACTTCTTTTACTTCTACTGCGTCGGCATGCAGCTCATTCGCGAAGGCTCGCGCACGAGATAGATACGTTGCCCGCCCTGTCCGTCTCGAAATTCGAAGAAAGGAATCTGTTTGGGCTTATACGTTGTACGACGACGCACGAAGTCTATAAAACGAGTTTTGACTTGTACAGACGGTAGTTACCCGCACAGCGAACGCGCTCGGCATGAAGGCACTCATGGCGTGCCTGTACGCTTGGCAGGGAGAATGGATAGCGAATACAGCGCATGAGATGCGCTATGTTTTTCGTAGCGAAGCCGAGAGATACGATCGGGGCTTTACGCCACGATGTTGTACGACGAGTGATGAATATGGGTGAAGGTGTTGCGCCAGGGCGACTCCCGACGCAACACCGATGCAAGCGCCGCTTACAGGTCGCCAGCGTATTCAGGCTCCGGCAACCCCGCCACTCCGGGACGCACGGCGAAGAGGTGTCCGTCATGTTCGCTCGCGCCCGTTGCGGGACGAATCGACGTGACGAACAACGTATCGAGTTCGCGCCCACCGAACGCGCACATGGCCGGCTTGGTGGCGGGCACGGCGATCCGCCGGTCGAGCCTGCCTTGCGGCGTGAAGCGCAACAGCAGACCCGCATCGTTCGCGCAGATCCAGTAGCAGCCGTCGGCATCCACCGCTGCGCCGTCGGGACGGCCCGCGTGGTCGTTCAGATCGGCGAAGACGCGCCGGTTGCGCGGCTCGCCTGACTCGAAGTCGTAGTCGAACGCCCAGATCTGCCTGCGCAGAGGATGCGAATCGGAGAGGTACATCGTCGCGCCATCCGGCGACCAGGCGAGGCCATTTTGCGTGATCAGCCTGTCGACGACCGGCCCGGACAACACGCCGCGCTCATCGAACCGATACAGCGCGCCGGCGGGATTGGCGGCCGCCATGTCCTGCACCATCGTGCCGGACCAGAAGCGCCCTTGACGATCGCAACGGCCGTCGTTGAAACGCATGTCATCGAACGGAAATGCGGGCGCGGCCAGCTTGCGTGCCGTCGCCTTTAGCGGTTCGCCGCCCGGTGCATCGCTCGCCGCTGCTTCAGTGAGCGCGACCGCGAAAAGGCCCGTCTCGCAGCCGGCCAGCACTGTGCCGCGACGATCGAACGCAATGCAGGCCACCTTCTCCGGCAGCAACCATTCGGAACGCTCCGCCGAGTCGAGCCGCAGCCGCACGATCTTCCGCGCCGGGATATCCACCCAGTAAAGCGCCTGCTCCGCCGCGCGCCACACCGGGCTCTCGCCGACCAGCGCGGGCGCCTGCCCTGCTCCGCCGACTCGTTCCACGCGCGGGTTCGCCGTCGCGCTCACCGCTTCGGCTCCATCGGACCGGCAAGCACGAACGCGCCGCCCTGAAAACGCTGGGTCGGATCGTCGAAATCAGTAGTGGGAGCCGTGACCGGAAACAGGTGCTCGAACTCGACCGAACTGTCTTGCGGACGAAAACCGAGAAACGCCGCTTTCGTGTTGTCCACCCACTTGGTGCGGTTATCCGACACGCCGTAGACGATCGCATGTCCCACGCGGTTGGTGAACAGCGAGCAACGCACCAGCTCGATGAAGTCGCGATAGCTCAGATACGTCACGAGCATGCGCGGATTCTTCGGCTGCTCGAACGACGAGCCGATCCGCAGACACACCGTCTCGAGACCGAAGCGGTCGAAGTAGTAGCGCGACAGCGATTCGCCGAAGCACTTGGTCACGCCATACAGACTGTCGGGGCGCAACGGCGCGTCGATGTCGACCACCGAGGTCACCGGATGAAAACCCACCGCGTGATTCGAGCTCGCATACACGATGCGCTTCACGCCCTGCTTCTGCGCGGCCGAATACAGGTTGTACAGCCCGCGGATGTTCGCCTCGAGCAGAGCTTCGAACGGCGCCTCGACGGAAATGCCGCCGAGATGGATCACCGCGTCCACCCCTTCGAGCAGTGCGTGAACGGCGGCTTCATTCGCGAGGTCGACGGTCGATGCTTCCTCGTGCGCCGCCACGTCGCCGAGCGGCGCGATATCGGTCACGCGCACGATATCGGCCCATGCCGCGAGCGCGCCGCGCAACTGCGTGCCCAGATTGCCGGCGGCGCCGGTCAGCAGAAGGCGGCGGAAAGGTTTTCGCGCCGCGGCGCGGTCAGGATTCGAATCGGTCATGTCTCTAGTCGATGTCTTCGTTGTTTCTTAACGGCTGTCGGGTCAGGTCACCGGCGCCGGGTTGAACAGCGTCAGCGCATTGTGGAGCTTGAGCTTCTCCGCGCAAGTCTCCTTACGCCCGCTGGCGATGTCGAGCATCAGGCGGAACAGTTCCCAGCCCACTTCGTCGATGGTCGCGGCGCCGGTTGCGATGGTGCCCGCGTTGACGTCCATCAGATCATGCCAGCGGCGCGCGAGATCCGAGCGCGTGGCGACCTTGATGACGGGCACTTCCGCGAGACTGTACGGCGTGCCGCGGCCGGTGGTGAACACATGCAGGTTGATGCCGGCGGCGACCTGCAACGTGCCGCAGATGAAATCGCTCGCCGGCGTGGCCGCGTAAATGAGGCCCTTCTGGCGGACCTTTTCGCCGGGCGACAACACGCCGGAGATCGCCGAATTGCCCGACTTGATGATCGACCCCATCGCCTTTTCGACGATGTTCGACAAGCCGCCCTTCTTGTTGCCCGGCGTGGTGTTCGCGCTGCGGTCCGCGCCGCCGCGCTTCAGATAATCGTCGTACCACTGCATTTCGCGGATGATCGCCGCTGCCACGTCCGCGTTGGCCGCACGCGCCGTCAGTTGATCGACGCCGTCGCGCACCTCGGTGACTTCGGAGAACATCACGGTTGCACCGGCGCGCACCAGCAGGTCGGTTGCGAAGCCCACGGCGGGATTGGCAGTCAGCCCCGAGAACGCGTCGCTGCCGCCGCATTGCACGCCGACCACCAGGTCGGACGCGGGACAGGTCTCGCGGCGGCGATTGTTCAGCCGCTTCAGATGACCTTCGGCCATCTTCATGATCGACTCGATCATCGACTGGAAACCGACGTGCGCCTCGTCCTGTAGCACGACCACGTCGCCGTTCAGATCGGCTGCGACGTCGCCGATGTCCGCGACCTCGGCCACATTGGCGGCCGCGGCAATCGGAATCGTGCCCGGCGGCATCAGGCGTTCAGGCTGCAGCTTTTCGCAACCGAGGCTGACCATCATCACCTCGCCGCCGAAATTCGGATTCAGGCTGATGTTGCGCACGGTGCGAATCGGCACCATCGCGTCGGGCGCGTCGATCGCGACGCCACAGCCGTAGGTGTGGCCGAGGCTCACCACGTCGTCGACATTGGGATACTTCGGCAGCAATTCGGCCTTGATGCGCGTGACCGCATGCTCAACCACGTCGGCCACGCACTGCACCGTGGTCGTGATCGCCAGAATATTGCGCGTGCCGACCGAGCCGTCGGCATTGCGGTAACCCTCGAACGTGAAGCCTTCGAGCGGCGGCATCTCCGGCGCCTTGATCGTGGCGATCGGCAGATCCTCGAGGCCCGGCGGGTTCGGCATGCGGATCACGTGTTCGTTGATCCAACTGCCCTTGGGCAAGGCCTTGAGCGCATAGCCGATCACCACGTTATAGCGGATGACCTCGTCGCCTTCGGCCAGATCGGCCAGCGCGACCTTGTGCCCTTGCGGCACGCGCTCGCGCAATACGAGACCATCGGGGAAAACTGCGCCTTCACCCAGGCCGCCGTCGTTGACGACGATCGCGACGTTGTCGTTGGGGTGGACGCGAATATAGAGCGGGGGTTGTTCCATTGCATCGATCCTTAATGGCGTTTCACGCCTGCTGCGCCAGATTCATACGTCATCCTACAACATGAAATATCGCGCAGACGTTCCGTATTTACCCTAGGACACGCATTATGCCGCGAAATCAGCGTTGAGTTAGCCGATTTCTTGTTGTACGATGACGTATAAGAAATCTTGATTTCTGTCTATTTACCTCTATTCGACGCCCTGGATACTCAATCATGACGACACCGCAGGAACTGAAGCAGATCGTTTCAAAAGGCCTTTTGTCCTTCCCCATTACCGACTTCGACGCCAATGGCGATTTCCGTGCCGACACCTATGCCGAGCGTCTCGAATGGCTCGCGCCTTATGGCGCTTCGGCGCTGTTCGTCGCGGGCGGCACGGGCGAATTCTTCTCGCTGACCAGGAGCGACTACACGAACGTGGTGCGCACCGCGACCGAAGTCTGCAAGGGCAAGGTGCCGATTCTCGCCGGCGCGGGCGGCCCGACGCGCGTGGCGATCGAATACGCGCGGGAAGCTGAGCGCCACGGCGCGAACGGCATCCTGCTGATGCCGCATTACCTCACGGAAGCCTGCCAGGAAGGCATCGCCGCGCACGCCGAAGAAGTCTGCAAGTCCGTGCCGAACATGGGCGTGATCATCTACAACCGCGCGAATTCCAAGCTTAACGCCGATATGCTCGAAGGGCTGGCCGCGCGTTGCCCGAACCTGATCGGCTTCAAGGACGGCGTGGGCGAGATCGAGAACATGGTGACGATCCGCCGCCGTCTGGGCGATCGCTTTTCCTATCTCGGCGGCCTGCCGACCGCGGAAGTCTATGCGGCGGCTTATAAGGCGCTGGGCGTGCCGGTGTATTCGTCGGCGGTATTCAACTTCATTCCGAAGACCGCGATGGACTTCTACCGCGCGATCGCCTCGGACGACCACGCCACCGTCGGCAAACTAATCGACGAATTCTTCCTGCCGTACCTCGCGATCCGCAACCGCCGCGCGGGCTACGCGGTGAGCATCGTGAAGGCTGGCGCGAAGCTTGTCGGCCATAGCGCCGGTCCGGTGCGCGCACCGCTGACCGATCTGACCGAAGAAGAAATGACCCGGCTCGACGCGCTCATCAAGGCGCTCGGCCCGCAATAACCCAGTCGGCGCAACACGCATCGTTTTGAGCGCCCGGGACGGCAACGTTACCGGGCGCTTTGTGCAACACGAATGCGCCGGCGGCGCTTCTGAATGAAGCGCCGCCGGCGAAGCAATAGAGCCAGGGAGCCCGCTCCCTTGTATAAAAATTCAGGAGATGACCATGGAAATGAGCCGCACGGCGAGTTCCGTCCAAGTCGCGAAGCGCACCAAAGTCCGCTACGCGATCCTGCTGCTGATCTTTGTGATTACCACGTTCAATTACGCCGACCGGGCGACGCTTTCGGTGACCGGTTCGGCGATGCGCGCCGAGTTCGGTTTCGACGCGATCCGGATGGGCTATATCTTCTCCGCGTTCAGTTGGGCGTACGTGCTGTCGCAGTTGCCGGCCGGCTGGCTGCTCGATCGCTTCGGCGCGCGGCGCGTCTACGCGGCGAGCATTTTCTTCTGGTCGCTCTTCACGTTGCTGCAAAGCTCGATCGGTTTGCTCGGCAGCGCCGCTGCCGCCGTCACGGGTCTGTTCGTGCTGCGCTTCGCGATGGGCGCGGCGGAGTCGCCGGCGTTCCCGGCCAATGCCAAGGTCGTCGCGAGCTGGTTCCCCACGAATGAACGCGGCACCGCGTCCGCCATTTTCAATTCGGCCCAATACTTCGCCGCGGTCGTGTTCACGCCGTTGATGGCCTGGCTCACGCATGCGTTCGGCTGGCACACGGTGTACGTGGTGATGGGCGGCGCAGGGCTGCTGCTCGCTCTCGCCTGGCTCAAGGTGATGAAGAACCCCGCCGATCATCCGGGCGTGTCGCCCGCCGAGCTCGAATACATCGAACAGGGCGGCGGCGTGGTGAACGGCCACGCGAAAGCCCGTCCCGACGACGTCGCGCGCGCCGGCGGCTGGTCTCTCGTGCGTCAGTTGCTGACCAACCGGATGCTGCTCGGCGTCTATCTCGCCCAGTACTGCATCAACGTGCTGACCTACTTCTTCCTGACCTGGTTTCCGATCTACCTCGTGCAAGCGCGCGGCATGACGATCCTGCAGGCGGGCCTCGTGGCCTCGCTGCCCGCGATCTGCGGATTCTCCGGCGGCGTGCTCGGCGGCATTCTGTCCGACTCGCTGATCCGGCGCGGCCATTCGCTCACCGTGGCGCGCAAGGTGCCGATCGTCGGCGGCATGCTGCTGTCGGTCAGCATCATCGGCTGCAACTACGTCTCGACCGACTGGATCGTCGTCGCGCTCATGTCGCTCGCGTTCTTCGGCAAGGGCATCGGCGCGCTCGGCTGGGCCGTGGTTGCCGATACGTCGCCGAAGGAAGCAGTCGGTCTGTCGGGCGGGATCTTCAACATGTTCGGCAACGTGGCCGGCATCGTCACGCCGATCGTGATCGGCTATCTGGTCGCCAAGAGCGGTTCCTTCAACGGCGCATTGGTGTTCGTCGGCGTGAACGCGTTGCTCACCGTGTTCAGCTACCTCGTGATCGTGAAGGACATCAAGCGGGTGGAATTGCGCCCGCGCTGAGCGGCGGGTAGCAATCGTACTTCCGGCGGGCTTGCGTGGCCGGCATGGCCATGATGGCCTGCCGGCCGCGACGCCCGAATCCACGCGCCGGCTTCAGGCCCGAGGCCGGCGCTGAAAATGATCCGGCGTTTATATAATCAGTCGTCAGACGACGGTATAATAGATAGCAGGAAGTATCTGCATCTATCTGATTTAAGGGGCGTTTTCGATGGCTACACCACTGGCGTCCGCGGCACCGCCACGACGCGCTCGCAATCTCGCCGAGTTTGTCGTCGGCTACGTCACCGACCAAATCGCGTCCAACGCCTTGAAGCCCGGCGACAAGCTGCCCACCGAATCGCAACTGATGGTCACGCTGAGCGTGAGCCGCACCGTCATCCGCGAAGCGATTTCGCGCTTGCAGGCCGGCAAGATCATCGAGACGCGCCACGGCATCGGCAGTTTCGTGCTGGAGCCGCAGCGCGAAAAGCTGGGCATCGACATGGTGCCCGCCACCACCTTGCGCGACGTGCTCTCGATCCTCGAACTGCGCATCAGCCTCGAAACGGAATGCGCGGGCCTCGCCGCTCAGCGCGCCAAGCCCGACGACCTCGCGCGCATGCGCACCGCGCTCGACGCGATCGAGGCCACGCGCCACAACGGGCTCGACAGCGTCGACGCCGATCTGCAGTTTCATATCTCGGTGGCGCGCGCCACCGGCAACCGGTATTTCGTCGACATCCTCACGCAAATGGGCAGCGCGCTGATTCCGCGCAACCGCCTCGACTCGGCGGGCATTGCGCGCGCGGAGCCGGATGCGTATCTGTCGCTCGTCAATCTGGAGCACGAAAGCATTCTCGAAGCGATCACCCGGCACGACGCGGAAGGCGCGCGCGCGGCAATGCGCATGCATCTGTCCAACAGCCGCGAGCGGTTGAGGCGCGCGAACGAAGCCGCCGAGACGAATAGCTGATTGGCGCATTCGTAGCGGTTGGCGCACAAGCAAATGGCCGGGTTTCCCCGGCCATTTGCTTTTCAGACGAAGCTCGTTGGCGAGCTCTCTTCCGCGAGCTTAGCCGCGCGTGATTTCGCCATCGCGACGGCGCCACAAGTTCAACGGATTACCGTCGACGAGCGGCTCGGGCAGCAGATCGGCCGGGAAGTCCTGATAGCACACCGGACGCAGGAAGCGCTCGATCGAAGTCGTCCCCACCGAGGTCGCCCGGCTGTCGGACGTGGCCGGGAACGGACCGCCGTGCACCATCGCATGCGATACCTCGACGCCCGTCGGGAACCCGTTGACGAGAATCCGGCCGGCTTTGCGCTCGAGAATCGGCACCAGCTTTTTCGCCGCCGGCAGATCGGCGCTGTCCATCTGCACCGTGGCGGTCAACTGCCCCGCGAAATGTTCGGCGACCGCGAGCAGTTCCTGCTCGTCCTTGCAGCGCACGATGGTCGACGCCGGTCCGAAAACCTCGTCTTCGAGCGCCGGCGTGGCGAGGAACGTCTGCGCGTCGGTCACGAACAACGCGGCGCGCGCCTGTGTCGGGCCGGTTACGTCGACGCCGCGCGCAACGGTCTCGACGCCCTTGATCGCCGCCAGCTTGCCCTCGCCTTCTTCATAGGCCGCGTGAATACCGGACGTCAACATGGTTTGCGCGGGCTTGCCGCCGAGCGCCTCCGATGCCGCCGCGACGAAGCCCTTGAGCGCGTCGCTGTCGACGGCGATCGCCAGGCCGGGGTTGGTGCAAAACTGCCCCGCGCCGAGCACCAGCGAATCGACGAAACCGCGCGCGATACTGTCGCCGCGTTGAGCCAGCGCGTTCGGCAACAGGAACACCGGGTTGATGCTGCTCATTTCGGCGTAGACCGGAATCGGCTCGGCACGCGCCGCCGCGACGCGCATCAGCGAGGTGCCGCCCGCACGCGAACCCGTGAAACCCACCGCCTTGATCGCCGGATGCGCGACCAGCGCTTCGCCGACGGAATTGCCCGCGCCGACGATCAGCGAGAACACGCCCTCCGGCAAGTCCATTTCCTGCGCGACGCGCTGAATCACGCGGCCGACCATCTCCGAGGTGCCGAGGTGCGCGCGATGCGCCTTCACCACCACCGGGCAACCGGCGGCCAGCGCCGCCGCCGTGTCGCCGCCCGCCACCGAAAACGCGAGCGGGAAGTTGCTCGCGCCGAACACCGCAACCGGGCCGAGCGGAATCTTTTGCATGCGCAAATCGGAGCGCGGCAACGGCTTGCGCTCGGGCAGCGGCGAATCCAGTGTGGCGGCGAGCCATTGCCCCGCGCGCACGACTTGCG
The DNA here is from genome assembly GCF_052045835.1 of Paraburkholderia sp. 22099. Lineage (NCBI taxonomy): Bacteria > Pseudomonadati > Pseudomonadota > Betaproteobacteria > Burkholderiales > Burkholderiaceae > Paraburkholderia > Paraburkholderia sp. 22099. Next base: position 66,412 of record NZ_JBQEPU010000021.1, read on the forward strand.
CGAACAGTTTGAGTTGACCCGTCGTGCGGCCGCGCTCGCCTTCGAGGCGCGCCTTCGGCAAGCCGGACTCCTGCTGCGCGCGCTCGATCAATGCGTCGCCCAGTGCGGTGATGCCGTCGGCGATCCGTTCGAGGAATTCCGCGCGCACCGCGAGCGGCAGGTGCCGGTACGGGTCGAACGCTTTCTGCGCAAGCTCACAGGCTTGCGCCACATGGGCCACCGTGCCGCTGCCGAAAACCGGCTCGGCGATGTTGGAACCCGTGGCGGGATTGAACGCGTACAGTGGTTTTTCGTCGCCGCGCACCGCTTGGCGGCCGATCAGCATTTCGCCGGTAATAGACATTTCGCTTTCCTTGGAATGAACGCTTGGATATAAGTCATCCTACAACATATCGAGATGCGCATGCAACCGGACACGCCCATCTGGCGAGGACTTCGGGTTTACGTGACCGTTACAATAAATGGGACCAGTGCTAATCTTCACCAAGACGTACGACGACCTATAACATGTCGTCCTGCAGACATCAGCGCCCGCCCGATCAATCGCAGTTCGAGGAAACGTCCCATGCCAGCCGTCACGCCTTACCAGTCTCTACCCAATAGTTTTCGTCGCGCCGTATGCGGCGGCGAGACCCTGATCGGCTGCTGGGCGTCGCTCGCCAGTCCGATTGTCACGGAACTGCTCGGCGTGGTCGGCTTCGACTGGATGCTGCTGGACGCGGAACATGCGCCCAACGACGTCCTCACGCTGATCCCCCAGTTGATGGCGCTCAAGGACAGCGTGAGCGCCCCGGTCGTGCGGCCGCCGGCGAATGATAGCGTGTTCATCAAACGGCTTCTCGACAGCGGCTTCTCCAACTTTCTCGTGCCGTTCGTCGACAGCGCCGAAGACGCGGCCCGCGCCGTCGCCGCGACGCGCTACCCGCCGCAGGGCATTCGCGGCGTCTCGGTGAGCCACCGCGGCAATCGCTACGCGACGGCGGCCGATTATTTCAACATCGCCAATGACAACGTTTGCGTCATCGTGCAGATCGAAAGCCGCAAAGCCGTCGAATCGATCGACGAAATTCTCGCCGTGAACGGCGTCGACGCGGTCTTCGTCGGGCCGTCCGATCTCGCGGCGGCGTATGGCCACCTTGGCAATCCCGCTCATCCCGACGTGCAGCAGGCGATTGCGCGCGTATTCGAACGCGCGCAGGCCGCGGGCAAGGCGAGCGGCATTCTCGCCCCGGTGCAGGCCGACGCGGAACGCTATCTCTCGATGGGCTGCCGCGTCATCGCCGTGTGTGCCGATATGGGGCTCTTGAAAAACGCCGCGCAGACGGTCCAGAAACACTTCATGCAGAAACAGGCCGGCCAGCAATAGACACGGCCGCCACGACATCCACGGAGAATTCCATGCAAAAGGCAGGTTTCATCGGACTCGGCATCATGGGCAAGCCCATGGCCGCGAATCTTCTCAAGAACGGCGTGAGCCTCGCGGCGTTTACGCGCAGCGGCGTGCCGGACGACCTCACGCAGGCCGGCGCGCTCGCGTGCGATAGCCCTGTTGCGGTGGCCGCGCACGCCGACGTGATCTTCATCATGGTGCCCGATACGCCGGACGTCGAGCGCGTGCTGTTCGGCGAACACGGACTCGCCGCCGCGTTGCGCGCGGGGCAAACGGTGGTCGACATGAGCTCGATTTCGCCGATGGCGACGCGCGAGTTCGCGGCCCGCGTGCGTGAACGCGGCGCGGACTATCTCGACGCGCCGGTGTCGGGCGGCGAGGTCGGCGCCAAGGCGGCTTCGTTGACCATCATGGTGGGCGGCGAGCCGGCGAGCTTCGAGCGCGTCAAGCCGCTCTTCGACATGATGGGCAAGAACGTCACGCTGATCGGCGGCGTGGGCGCGGGACAGGTGTGCAAGGTGGCGAACCAGGTGATCGTTGCCGCGACGATCGAGGCGGTCGGCGAGGCCTTGCTGCTCGCGTCGAAGGCAGGCGTCGATCCGGCGCGCGTGCGCGAGGCGCTGATGGGCGGCTTCGCGTCGTCGCGCATTCTCGAAGTGCATGGCGAGCGGATGACGAAGCGCACCTTCGATCCGGGTTTCCGGATCGAACTGCACCAGAAGGATCTGAATCTCGCGCTCTCCACCGCGCAAGCGCTCGGCGTTTCGCTGCCGAATACGGCCACCTGCCAGGCACTTTTCAACGCGTGCGTGGCGCACGGCGGCAAGGCTTGGGACCACTCCGCGATGGTGCGTGCGCTCGAAGTGCTCGCCAATCACGAAATCGGCCAGCAAACCGCTTAAGCCCCAAACCCTCATGTACAGCGCCGCCCCGCTTTCTCGACAGGGAAAGGGGGCGGCGCTTTCGTTTTCTGGCGATTACCGACAACGCCCGCAAAGGGCAAGGAGACATGCGTGGCCATCATCAATAAAAACAGCGGCAAGCCGGCAGCATCGAGAGCCAACAATCAAGGCGGACCCGATTCGCCGACACGCAGGGCGTTTATCGTGCTGACAGGAACGTCAGCGGGCGCAACCCTGCTCGGCGGCTTGTCGGCCTGCGGCGGCTCGGTTAGCGGAGGGTCCGCGCCGCCGGTGGTGCAGAACCCGATCTGGGGCACCTCGGGCGCCGCGACGCGGATCATCGCGTCGTTGCAAGGCGTCACTCAATCGATGTTTGCCGCGCGCGATTATGTCGTCACGCAATACGGCGCGCAGCCTTGCGCGGTCGTCGCCGCGACCAATCCTTATACGGGCGCGGCCTCGCTCGCCAGCCCCGGCTCCGGACAAACCAACGCCGCGGCGTCGTTCGACTCCCGCCCCGCGTTTCTTGCCGCGATTCAGGCCTGCAATGCGGCCGGCGGCGGCCGCGTGGTCGTGCCGTCGGGCACCTGGTACTGCGCCGGGCCGATCGTGCTGCTCAGCAACGTGAACTTTCATCTCAGCGCGAATTGCACGATCTATTTCAGCCCGAACCCGGCGGACTACGCAAAGGACGGACCGGTCGACTGCGGCGCGAACGGCAAGCTGTTCTACAGCCGCTGGCAGGCAAACGATTGCCTGAATTACGGCTCACCGGTCTACGCGCGCAACCAGACCAACATTGCGCTCACCGGCGAAGACGCCACCTCGGTGCTCAACGGCCAGGCGATGACGCCGTTCGCCGGCGGCGGCAACACAGCCACCTGCTGGTGGACCTACAAGGGATCGAATGGCGCATACGGCTGCGTGAATTCGTCGACGCCCTCGCAGGTCTATCTCAACCCGAACAATGTCGACCTCAAGATCGCGGCGCCGGGTATTTCCGACGCGCTTTATGCGCAACTGACCAGCCCCACGACACCGTGGCAGGAAGATCAGAACTATCTGCCCGCGCTCTCGGAGGCAGGCGTTCCGATCGCCCAGCGGATCTTCGGCATCGGGCATTATCTGCGTCCGTGCATGGTGGAATTCATCGGCTGCACGAACGTGCTGATGGAAAACTATTGCACCAACAACACGCCGTTCTGGCAGCACCACCCCACCGATTGCAAGAACGTCGTGATCCGCGGGGTGACCACCAACAGCATCGGCCCGAATAACGACGGCTTCGATCCCGACGCGTGCGACAACGTCCTGTGCGACAACGTCACGTTCAACACCGGCGACGATTGCATCGCGATCAAGTCCGGCAAGGACCAGGATACGCAGTATGGTCCCGCGCAGAATCACGTGATCCAGAATTGCACGATGAACAGCGGGCATGGCGGCATCACGCTCGGCAGCGAAATGGGCGGCGGCGTGCAGAACATCTACGCACGCAATCTGCAGATGCTCAATCAGAACTGGGCGACCAATCCGCTGAACATCGCGATTCGCATCAAGACGAACATGAATCGCGGCGGCTTCGTGAAGAACTTCTACGTGGATACGGTCACGCTGCCCAACGGCGTCAGCCTGAAAGCCAGCGGCTACGGCAGTGCGCTGCTCGCCGGCAGTCCGATCAACGGCACGGTGCCCTTGGGCGTCGTCACGGCGACGGCGGCCAATCCTTCCGCGGCGCAGGGCGGCCTCATCACGTTCGACTGCGACTATCAGCCGGCCAACGACGCTATTCGCACGCGTCCGGCGGTCGTGCAGAACGTGAACATTTCGAACGTGCAGGCGAGCAACGTCACGCTCAACGGCGTAACGGGCTCGTGTTTTCAGGCGATCGTGGCCCAGGGGCCCGTCGCCTTCGACTACAACGGCCCGGCTCCCGCGCCGGCGGTTCCGCCGATCAGCGGCGTCACGATCTCGAACTGCAACCTGGGGACGGCGGTCGCCGCCGGACCTGCGACCTCGACGACGCCCGGACCGATCTATGCCTACAACGTCAACGGCATCACGTTGAAGAACGTGGTGATCGGATCGACGACTTACAACACCACGGTGGTCGATCAGCGCTAAGCGAGTCATCCATCCGAAGCCCAGAAAAAAATGGCGGCGTCCGAGGACGCCGCCATTTCATTTCCGTCACGCCGCGGATCCGCTAACGAATCCGCCGCTCGCGACTCACTTCGCCGCCGCGCTCGCCGCCACCCAACGCGGCTCGGACGTCTTGTCAGCGCTTCTCGCGAGCAGGCACACCACCGCAGCCGCAACGATGTCGAACACCGCCAGCACGACGAACAGCGGGCTGTAGCCGACCTGCGTCACCAGCACGCCGAACAGCGCCGTGAATGCGGCAGCGCCCAGGTAACCCGCCATGCCGCCCATGCCCGTCGCGGTCGCGACTTCGTTCTTGCCGAACATGTCGGACGTGATCGCGTACAACGCACCGGACAACGTCTGGTGAGCGAATCCCCCGACGCACAGCAGCGCCACCGCCACATAGGGACTCTCGACCAGCCCGACACATGCCGGCCCGATCATGAACAGCGCGCCGACGACGAAAACCATCTTGCGCGACGTGAACAGCGAGACCTTCGCGTACTTATGAAACAGCGGACTGAGGTAGCCGCCGAGCACGCAGCCGATATCGGCGGCAAGAAACGGCATCCACGCATACAGCGCGATTTCCTTCAGGTTCATGTGCCGCTCGGTCATCATGTACAGCGGAATCCATGCGTTGAAGGTTTGCCAGGCCGGCTCGGAAAGAATGCGCGGAATGCCGATCGCCCAGAAGTCGCGGCTGCCCAGCATCGCACCCCAACTGCGCTTCGGCGCACCGGCGTCGCTGTGCTTCGCTTCCTGCCCGCTCAGGATGTAATCGCGTTCGGCGTCGCCCAGCAGCTTCTGGTCGCGCGGATGCTTGTACAGCAGCATCCACACCGCGCTCCACACGATCCCCGCCACGCCGACGATCACGAAGGCCCATTGCCATTGCCCGTGCAGCAGCGCCCACACCACCAGCGGCGGCGCGAGCAGCGCGCCGATCGACGAGCCGATGTTGAACCAGCCGATCGCCACCGAACGCTCCTTGGCCGGGAACCACTCGCTCGTCGCCTTCACGCCGGCCGGAATGCCGGCCGCCTCGGCGACGCCGAGCAAGCCGCGAAAGAACGCGAGGCTCTGCCAGCCGGTCGACCATGCCGCCGCGGCGCAGGCCAGCGACCACGCGATCGCGAAGGCGGCGAAGCCGATCTTGGTGCCGATGGTGTCGAGCAGATATCCCGCGACCGGTTGCATGAACGCATAGCAAAGCTGCCACGCCACCACCACATGCGAGTATTGCTCGGTGGTGATATGAAGGTCCTTCATCAAGGTCGGCGCGGCGACGGACAGCGTATTGCGCGCGAGATAATTGATGATGAGGCCGGCGGCGACCAGGCTGACCATCCACCAGCGGATGCCCTTGATTTTCATGACTACGTCTCCTTGATCTTTAACCGGTCAGACGGACCTTGCGCGCGAAGCCGCGCCATCCGGGCCGGCGTCGTCGCGCGAATAATCGATGCCCACGAAGCTGCCGCCCTGGAAGCGTTGGCCCAACGCGTCGAGCGGGTTCGGGCGCGCGAGGATTTCCGCGGCGTAGTCCTCGGCGTTCTGCGTCGGCCGATAGCCCAGGCGCTCGGCGCCGCTGTTGTCCCACCAGCTACGCGTGTTGGCCGAGACGCCCCAGACGGTGAGGAACCCAACGTCTTCCGCCTCGATGCAACGGTCGATGAAATGCAGCAGGTCGCGATGTCCGAACCACGTGCTCAGATGCCGGGGCTCGGTGGGCCGCTCGAGGCAACTGCCGATGCGCACGCAAACGCTCTCGATGCCGTGCTTGTCCCAGTACATTCTCGCCAGCGCTTCGCCCCACACCTTGCTCAAGCCGTAGAAGCCGTCCGGGCGTAGCGCGCAGTCGAGACCGAGCTGTTCGGTGACCGGATACATGCCGATCGCGTGGTTCGAACTGGCGAACACCACGCGCCGCACGCCCTGCCAGCGCGCGCCTTCGTACACTTCGACGAGCGCGCGCAGATTGTTCTCGATGATTTCGGGCAGCGGGCGTTCCACGCTGGTCCCCGCGAAATGGATCAACACGTCGACGCCATCGAGCAGGCGATCCACGACGGCGGAATCGCGCAGATCGCCGTGCATCACGTCCTCGCCTTCCACCAGGGGAACCAGCGGCTTCGAACCGGCGGCCGAGCGCAGCGGCGTGCCGCGCGCGACCAATGCCGCACGCACTACCGAGCCAAGCTGGCCACCGGCCCCACTCAGGGCAATCTTCTTCATAAGCTTCCTTCCTTTACTGCGCCGTGCGCGAGCAGACTTGAGACAGCAAGCGGGAAGGCCACGACGGCCTCGATGAAATTTCCGTGCTTGTTGTACGACGACGTACTATCAACGATGGAAAGACGGATTTCAACTAGGCATTTACCCGTATTATTTTTGGGCTTTCGACGGTTGCGCCGTTGCCGATAAGCGGCTGAGCCACACAAATTGATGTGACATCGTATAACTAGAAAGCGCGTCGCGATGGCCACGCGCTGTCACCGGCCGATTGGCTAGCTAACCGGCTAATGGAAAGCCGGTTCGGATTTGGCTATCGTCGGTTGATGGCGAGTTGGCCTCGATCAGCCATCCCTTCCTATCGAGTTTGCCGCTGCAAAAAGGAGATCCGCATTCGTGCAGCGCTGTCGTCGCGTCCCGCACGAAACCATCTAGCCGACACCGAACACCTGGTTGCGCCGACGCCGTCGTAACCGCTCATCGCGGTCCAGCTTTCGCCCTCCTCCTGTCGTTCGATTCCCTGCCGCGCAATGCCGGGCGGTGGTTGCCCGTTCGCGGCAACCGTCATAGTCGTCAACTTGCGCGTCAATAACATATTTGTTATTATCAAGTTCAATGGCATTTACGATCGACTTCTACAATGAGAAGGTCAAAGTCAACGTCGCCTCGTTGCCGAAAACGCTGCTCGCGCGCTTCATCGCGCTGGCCGACCGCATGGAGGAATACGGCCCGAATCTCGGCGAGCCGCACACCGCTTCAATGGGCGGCGGCTTGTTCGAAATGCGCCTGAAAGGCGCGGAGGGAATCGCCAGAGTGTTCTACTGCGCAATCGTGGAACGGAAAATCGTCATGCTTCACTGCTTCGTGAAGAAGACGCAACAAACGCCGCGCAACGAACTGGACGTGGCGCGCAAAAGACTACTGGAGATCAGAAATGGCAACCTATAAGGCCATGCGCGAACGGGCGCTCGCCGACCCCGAAGTACGCGCCGAATATGAACGCCTCAACCGCGAGGAATTCGCGCTGCTCGACCAGATGCTCGCGGCGCGCCGGGAGGCCGGCTTGACGCAGGCGCAAGTCGCCGAGCGCATGGGCACGAAAGCACCGGCGATCACGCGGCTCGAACGGGCGCTGGCCTCGGGGCGGCACTCGCCTTCCATCGACACATTGCGCAGGTACGCGGCCGCGTGCGGCAAGCAGTTGTTCATCTCGATCGCATAAGCCGCGGGAGCGAATCTGATCCGGCGCGGTTGAATGCGCGAACGCGGGCTTCGCGGCGTTGTTGCAGCGCGGTCGATTGCCGCAGTTTTCGCCTGATCGCGTCAAGCAGCAGCAACGACGCTATAAGAAAAACTTGATGCCCATCAAAGGCTTGCGGCATAAGAATCCGAAACTCGCGTAAAACAAGGCGGTTTTTTGACGCACGTCGCGTCGCAGCAGAAAATTCGCTCATCCCCTACTCTTGCGCCCATCTGCCCAGCGCAGTGCGCACCGACACCGGTCGACGCGCGTAGTCCGCCCTCGCGGGCATCACGCACTTCACGCTCATGAACTCCGCTCTCTCGGCACTCGACCTCGCCCGCATCCAGTTTGCGTTCACCGTCTCCTTTCACATCGTTTTTCCGGCGCTCAGTATCGGCCTCGCGAGCTTCATCGCCGTGCTCGAATGGCGCTGGCTCAAAACCGGCAAGACGTATTACAAGGAGCTTTGCCTGTTCTGGTCGAAGATCTTCGCGGTGGCCTTCGGCATGGGCGTGGTCTCCGGCGTCGTGATGAGCTATCAGTTCGGCACCAACTGGTCCGGCTTTTCGAGCTTCGCCGGCCCGGTCACCGGACCGCTGCTGATGTACGAAGTCATGACCGCGTTCTTTCTCGAAGCGGGCTTCCTCGGCATCATGCTGTTCGGCTGGCAGCGCGTGAGTCCGCGCGCTCACTTCGGCGCCACGCTGATGGTCGCCGTCGGCACGCTGATCTCGACCTTCTGGATTCTCGCGTCCAATAGCTGGATGCAAACGCCGCAAGGCTTCGAAGTGGTGAACGGCCGGGTCGTGCCGCTCGACTGGTTTAAGATCGTTTTCAATCCGTCGTTCCCGTACCGGCTCGCGCATATGGCGCTCGCCGCGTTCATCGTCGCGGGGCTGGTGGTGGCGGCGGTGGGCGCATGGCACCTGTTGCGCGGCCGGCGCGATCCGGCCGTCAAGAAGATGTTCTCGATGGCGCTCTGGCTGCTGCTGATCCTCACGCCGATCCAGGCAGTCGTCGGCGATCAGCACGGTCTGAACACGCGCGAGTATCAGCCCGCGAAAATCGCGGCGATAGAAGGTCTGTGGGAAACCGAAAAAGGCGGTACCGCGCTGAACCTGTTCGGTATTCCCGACATGCAGGCGGAGACCACGCGCTACGCGGTGTCGATTCCGCACCTGGGCAGCCTGATCCTCACGCACAGTTGGGATGGCGAAATTCGCGGCCTGAAGGAATTTCCGCCGCAAGACCGGCCGAACTCGACGGTGGTGTTCTGGAGCTTTCGCATCATGGTCGGCCTCGGCATGCTGATGATCTTGATGTCGCTGATCGGCTGGGCGCTGCGCCGCCGTGAACGGCTGTTCGAGGCCAGGTGGTTCCAGCATCTCGCCGTGCTGATGGGCCCGACCGGTTTCATCACGCTGCTGGCCGGCTGGGTCACCACCGAGGCGGGCCGTCAGCCGTGGGTGGTCTACGGCGTGATGCGCACTTCCCAAGCCGTGTCGCCGCTCACCACGCAGCAGGTCGGCATCTCGTTGATGACCTTCGTGGTGGTCTATTTCCTGGTGTTCGGCACCGGCGTCTATTACATGCTCAAGCTGATGCGCTCCGGTCCGCCGTTACCGGGACAAACGCCGCACGACGCGCCGGAGCATTCGCCGAACCAGACCGCGCGCCGCCCGCTCTCCGCCGCCGATCACATGATCGACGCGGCCTGAACCTACCCCGCTTCACTAGCTGCTTGCGAGAAAGACAATGGACGTAACCGTAGTGTGGGCCGCGATCATCGCGCTGGGCCTTTTCATGTACGTGGTGCTGGACGGCTTCGACCTGGGCATCGGCATCGTCTTCCCGTTCTTCCCCGACGAGAAGGAACGCGATCTGATGATGAACACCGTCGCGCCGGTGTGGGACGGCAACGAAACCTGGCTCGTGCTCGGCGGCGCCGGCCTGTTCGCGGTGTTTCCGGTGGTTTACTCGACCGTGCTGTCCGCGCTCTATCTGCCGCTGATCTTCATGCTCGTGTGCCTGATCTTTCGCGGCGTATCGTTCGAGATTCGCGCCAAGGCCAATCGCACGAAACCTATGTGGGACCTCGCGTTCATCGGCGGTTCGGCGGGCGCGACGTTCTTCCAGGGCATCGCACTGGGCGCGTTCCTGCAAGGCATCCCGGTGATCGACGGCGGTTATGCCGGCGACGCCTTCGGCTGGCTCACGCCGTTCAGCCTGCTCACAGGACTTGGGCTCATCGTCACTTATGCGCTGCTCGGCTGCTGCTGGCTGGTCGCGAAGACCGAAGGCGATCTGCAACGCCGCCTGCATCGCGTGGTATGGCCGCTGACGATGGTGCTGCTCGGCTTCATCGCGATGGTCAGCGTGTGGACGCCGCTGCAGGACCCGAATATCGCGCAACGCTGGTTTCATGACGGCCTCTTCTATCGGCTGTTGCCGGTGCCGTTCCTGGTTGCGGTCTGCGTGTTCTTCATGCGCCGCGCGGTGCGTGAGCGGCATGACAACACGCCGTTCGTGCTGGCGCTGCTGCTCGTGCTGCTCGGTTATGCGGGGCTGCTGGTGAGCCTGTGGCCGTATGCCATTCCGTCGAGCATGACGCTATGGGAGGCCGCCGCGCCGCTCTCCAGCCAGATGTTCACGCTGGTCGGCGCAGCGGTGATTCTGCCGATCATCATCGCCTATACGACGATGGGTTACTGGGTATTTCGTGGCAAGGTGCGTCATGACGACCAACATCACTATCACTAAGCACGCGGAGGGCGGCGCCGGCGCGCAAACGCCGGCGCGCAAGAAGCTGCCCGGCTGGCTGTGGTTCATCGCGCTATGGTGCTTCGGCGTGGCCTCGGCGATGTCGCTCGGCTTCGCGTTCAAGCTCCTGATGAATGCGACGTTGTTTGCGGTCAAATAAAGGCCCGCTGTCGCGCGCCTCGATCCGGCGCGCATAACCTGCGGAATCCCTTAGGCACGGCTTCAAAAACGGCGCTCGCGGCTCGTCTACCTAGCAAGCCGGAACCTGTGCGCGGGAGACCAACCTTAGCGACAACGTGGTGCATCGAAACAGCCGGCGATCATATAAATAAATAGTCACGTGCGCGGCGGGCCGGAAGGTCCGCCGCGCCGCCGATCGGTATAGGATCGCGGGGTAGCCGGCAATGATGCAATTCACGAGAATAGAAGTAAAACGAGACGCTACAACGGCGGTAGCCCACAACGCGCAGGCTCGACTCGCGGAGACATCATGAAGTTTCTTGTGGCCGACGACCATGAACTGATCCGGCAAGGCGTCAAGGGAATGCTGCGCGGTCTCGATCCCGACGCCCAGTTCGACGAAGCCGATAGCTGGGAAACGCTCGCCACCGCCGCGCGGCCCGACGCCGATCACGATCTGGCGATCGTCGATCTGCATATGCCGGGCATGAGCGGCGCGTCGTCGCTCGAGACGCTGCTGGCGGCGAATCCCGCGTTGCCGGTGGTCGTGCTGTCCGCCGAGGAGTCGCCCGACGAGATGCGCGCGGTGCTGGCCGCCGGGGCGCTCGGCTTCGTGCCGAAGCGGCAGCCCGCCAGCGTGATGCTCAAGGCGATCGAACTCGTTCTTTCCGGCGGCGCGTATGTGCCGATGGAAGCGCTCAGTCTGCTGGGCTCTCGCGAAGCGCAAGCCGCGCCGGTCTGCGCCGACGGCGCCGCCGGGTCATCCAGCCTGGGCGGCATGCCGATCACCGCTCAGGCGGGCATTCAGGCAAGCGCGCGGGGCGCGGGCCAAGGCGCGACGGCGCTCACCGAGCCGATCACGCAACTGCCGGCGCTGCAGCCGCATCAACAGCACTTGCTGGAAAACCTGTCGCCGCGCCAGCAGGACATCATGCGGCTCGTGCATCGCGGCTGGACCAACAAGATGATCGCGCGTGAACTCGGCGTCGCGGAAGGCACGGTCAAGGTGCACCTGTCGGTCATCTTCCGGGCGCTCGGCGTACATAACCGGTCGATGGCGATCGCGGTGATCAACGGCTGGCTCGAAGCGGGGAAAACGCTGTAGGCGGGCGGGTGTCGGGCGGTGGCAAGTGGTGCGGCGAACAACGCCGGCAGGCGGTGCGACGGACGGCAGCAATCGGCGCAGCGAACGGCGGCGGGCGATGCGACGAACGGCAGCAATCGGCGCAGCGAACGCCGGCGAGCGTCGGCGAGCGTCGGCGAGCGGCGCATTGTTTAACACTCCGGCTAGCGCTTGCCGCTTGCGTCCGCGCCTGGCATCCGCTTCCCTGCCGCTTCCCTCCCGCTTCCCTCCCGCTTCCCTCCACTCCCCAATCCCTGCGACTATCCCTACGCCCCCAACCTCGCGCCGCTCGCCGACTGGCCCGCCGCTTGGCCCACCCCGCCCGGCGCCGCCCAACTCCCCGGCTCATTTCCCGTTCCATCCGCGCGCAATTCCGGCGTGGCCGCCGCCCGTCTCTTATCCAGTTCCGCCTGCTGCCAGAGCATTTCCAGCGTGCGCCGCAAGCGCGCCGGCGTGACCGGCTTATGCAGCACGGGAATCCCCTGCAAGGCCAGCGCCGCCAGTTCCGCCGACGCCATATCGCCCGTGATCAGCAGCGTCACCACGCCTTCATGCCCGGCGCGCGCGAGCACGTTGCGCACGGCGGTCAGCGCCTGCGCGCCGGTGCGGTGATGCGCCAACTGGTAGTCGCATAGCACGGCGTCCGGCACGAAGCCGTCCTCGAGCGCCGCCAGCGCGGCGGCTTCGTCGCGCGCGCCGCGCACGGTGCAACCCCAGCGTCCCAGCAAACTGGCGAGGCCTTCGAGAATCGACGGTTCGTCGTCGATGCACAGCACGCGCCGCCCTTGCGCCGAAGGACCGCCCGCCACCGCTTCATTCAGGCTCGCCACGATGCCGCGGGCGTCGCCCGCCTGCACCGGAAAGCGAAACACCGAACCGCGCCCCGGCGCCGAGCGCAGTTGCAATTCGCCGCCCAGCATGCCGACCAGCCGCTTCACCGTCGGCAATCCCAGGCCATGCCCCTGACGTGCATCGCGCTGCGGATTGGCGACCTGATAAAACTCCTCGAAGATGCGTTCATGTTCCTCGGCGGGAATGCCGATGCCCGAATCGCGCACTTCGATATACCCGCCCGCTTGCCGCCCCGCGCGACGAAAGCCCAGCCAGATCGCGCCTTCCTCGGTATAGCGCACCGCGTTCGAGAGCAGATTGCTCAGCACGCGTTCGAGCAACACCGGATCGTCGTGCACGACCATCGTGGTCGGCGCGATCCGCAGCGCGAGTCCCTTGGCGGCGGCTTGCGGCCGGTACTGGCTGCCGACGCGCTCGAACAGTTCGGAAAGCCGGAAATGCAGCCGGATCACCTGGGTCACGCCGCTTTCGAGCCGCGCGAGATCGAGCACCTGGTTGAATAGCTGATTCAACGCCTCGACGTTATAGACGATGTGCTCGGCCGTTTTGGCATGCTGCGCCGGTGTCGCCGCCGCATCGTTGAGCGAGGCCGCGAGCAGGCCGATCGCATGCAACGGCTGACGCAAATCGTGGCTCGCGGCGGCGAAAAAGCGGGTTTTGGCGAGGCTCGCCTCTTCGGCGACGTGCTTTTGCACCGCCAGCGACTCCGCCAGATACTGCTGATCGACCCGCGCCTGCACGACCTGCCGGAACAGCTTGCGATAGCTCAACGCATAGACGTTGATCGCGAAGAAGAAAAACGCGAGGACGATGGCGAGTATCGTGCGGTCGAACGTATGCGTGCCGACATGCAGCACGATCGACGGAAACAGCAGGAACGGAATGGCGGTCGAAAAATTGAGCAGGTCGAAGCCGTTCGACATGAACACGCCGGCCGCCAGCGTGACGAGCAACACGGTATGCAGCAGCGGCAAATCCGTTTGCGGGCTCTGGAACGCGAACCACACCGCGAGGCCCGGCGCGCTGTAGAGCAACACGCCGCGCACCGCATGCAGATAGATCCAGCCGCGCGGCGATACGAGTTGCGGATAGCGCCGGTTGCAGATCCACAGTGCGAGGCTGCCGCAATTGGCGGCCGCATAAAACCCGAAGCACGCGATGAACAGCGGCGGCGACGGTATCTCCGGCCAGTAGATCGCCACCAGCACCGCGATCGAGAACCAGTGCGAAAAGAACGCAATCGGATCTTGCGCGTACAGCACGCGCACCAGATCTTCGTCGATTGCATGCTGGATAGGCTCGGCCCGCATTGCGCGGTCTCCTTTATCGTTCGGCCTCGGCGCTTCAGCGCTGACTCCGGTCCGGTGCACGGCATCGGGCATGGCGGATACGGTGATAAGGCGCGGGCGCCCGGCGACGCGGGCCTTGGGAGCCCCGGCGTGCCGCGCGAAGGGACGGCATCGGTGCTGCGTATTGCTTCACTGCGCGGCAGCGCGCGGTCCACGTCGGTCCCGCGGTCCACGTCGCGTCACTGTTCAGACGAATGACGTACCGCGCGCCGGACGGTTTACCCGGCAGTTTACCCATCAGCTACCACTTAATCCATATAGGCGAAGCCATTTGCGAAACGCATACTGGCCTCACATTCAGCGCGGCTTCGACATTCCAGCCACTCTTCACCGCCTGCCTTCGAGGCTCGCCGCGCTTCTGCCTTCCCCCTTATGGAGGTTTTCATGGGCGCTGTTCCGAGCCACGAGTTCGTCCGCAATCTCGACGATGCGATCCTGCCCGAGTTGTGGCGCCGGCGTACCCGCTTGTCCGCCGATGAAATGGTGTCGATGGTCGAGCTGGTCAAGCGGGCGCTGCGGACCTACCATCCGCTCGAACTTCACGCGCTCGGCGAGGACAAGGAAGAACTGGTCGCCCAGTTCATCTATTCGAAAGTGCTGCGCCTCGCGCCCGGCCACACCGAAACGCACGCCTGCGCCGATAGCGCGCCGTCCAATGGCTACGCATTGTGCGCGTATTTTCGCCGCTACCTGATCGACTGTTTGCGCAGCGCCGGCCATCAGCGCAACGTGTCGATGGAAAACGAAGGCATGGCGCAGGAGATCGATCTGCATGCCCAGGCGCTGGAAGACCCGGTGGAAAGCGTGCTGCTGCAATACGGCCTCGACGAACAGCGCGTGCGGCTCGCGGCGCGCACGTTCATCGACGGCCTCGACGAGCCCGAGCGCATCGTGCTCGCCGGCAGCCTCGGCTGGTGTTCGGAAGGCAAAGGCGGTTTGTCGGCAGTCGCGGCTCAGCATCGGGTGCCCTCGTATCACTATCGCGCCGTCAAACTCGGCGTCACCATGAAAAAGACGGCCGGCGCCGCGGATTTTTCCAATACCAAGATCGGCCGCTGGCTGAGCGACGTGCTCGGCATCGAGATCGACATCGACAATCGCGCGGCGATTCTCGTCGCGCTGAACCTGCTCGCGGCCGAATCGAGCGATAGTGAAATGAATGAAGCAGCGGCGTAACAAGCGCTCATGATGACGCGTCGCTCACGGGCGGCAGCCGCGCCGCACGGTGCCCCGCGCCTCACACGGTCTCAAACGGTTTTTCACACGCGCCACATCTCGCGCGCCCCGTACGATGCGCCTTTTTTTGTCATCCCGCACCGCCTACGATAAAAAAGCCGCCGCCGCACGCCGTCTTCCTTGCGAAGTCCGGCTTCCCTCCCCCCGCATTGCCATTCCTGACGAGGTGGTCCTGATGAACCGCTTATCGAGCGCCGTGACGGCGATGAAGTCGCATTACGATGTGGTCGTGGTGGGTTCGGGCTATGGCGGGGCGATCGCCGCGAGCCGCATGGCGCGCGCCGGCCGCAGCGTGTGCGTGCTGGAGCGCGGGCGCGAATTCATGGCCGGCGAATTTCCGCGCACGCCGTTCCAGGGTGCCGCGCAGGTGCAGTACAACACTTCCGTCGCGCACATCGGCTCGCCGCTCGCGCTGCTCGAAGTGCACGTGAATGAAGACGTGAACGCCGTGGTCGGCTGCGGTCTCGGCGGCACTTCGCTGATCAACGCGAATGTCGCGCTAGAAGCCGATCCGCGCCTATGGGACGACCCGCGCTGGCCCGCCGCGCTGCGCGCCGACAAGGACGGCCGCGACAAGGGTTATGCGCGCGCCTTCGCGATGCTGCAACCGTCGCCGGTGCCGAGCGACTTTCCGCCGCTGCCGAAATTGCAGGCCCTGGAGAGGTCGGCGCAGGCGCTCGGCATGGAAGATCGCTTCAGCCGTCCGCCGATCACCGTCACGTTCGAGAACCGCGTGAACGCCGCCGGCGTCGCGCAGCAGGCTTGCGTCGGCTGCGGCGACTGCAATTCGGGCTGCAATTACGAAGCGAAGAATTCGACGCACATGAACTATCTGCCCGACGCCGTCGCGCACGGCGCGCAGATTTTCACGGGCGCGGCGGTGCATTCGGTGGTGCGCGACGCCGCCACGCGCAAGTGGCGGGTGAACTACCAGTTGGTGAGCGTCGGCCGCGAGAGTTATGGCGCGCCCGATCTGTTCGTGAGCGCCGATATCGTCATCGTGTCGGCGGGCACGATCGGCTCGACCGCGCTGCTGCTGCGTTCGAGCCAGGCGCCGCAAGGGCTCAGCGTTTCCGCGATGCTCGGCCAACGCTTCACCGGCAACGGCGACGTGCTCGCCTTCGCGTACAACACCGACGCGGTCATCAACGGCGTCGGCTGGGGCGCGCACGAGCCGGGCGAGATTGCGCCGGTCGGGCCGACCATCACCGGACTCATCGACCATCGCAACACGCCCGATGTGAAAGACGGCTTCGTGATCGAGGAGGGCTCGCTCGCCGGACCGGTCGGCGCGGCGCTCGTCGCCCTGCTCGGCGCGGCCGCGCCGCTCGAAGGCGAGGAGGTCGCCGAGCCAGGCTCGCCCGAAAAGCCGTTCGCCTATGACGCGCGGGTGATCGAAAGCGTGCTGCGCGGCCCGTATCACGGCGCGCTCAACCACACGCAAAGCTACCTCGTGATGGCGCACGACGACGAAAGCGGCCGCATCGGCATCGACGACAACGGCCGCGCGCGCATCACCTGGGAAAACGCCGGCAAGCAGCCGATCTTCGAAACGATCGAGGCCACCCTCAAGCAGGCGACGGCGCCGCTCGGCGGCAAGTACCTGCGCAATCCCATTTCGACGGACTTCATGGACAACCGCACCGTCACCGTTCATCCGCTCGGCGGCTGCGGCATGGGCGAGGACGCCGCACACGGCGTGGTCGATCACATGGGCCGGGTGTTTAGCGGCGGCTCCGGCGACGCGGTGCACGAGGGCCTCTTCGTGATGGACGGCGCCGTGATGCCGATGTCGCTCGGCGTGAATCCGCTGCTGACGATCTCGGCGCTGGCCGAACGCAATTGCGCGCTGCTCGCCGCCTCGCGAGGCTGGACGATCGACTACGAGTCGAAGGGCGGGGCCGCCGTGCCCGCGCCGCAACGCATCGGCCTGCGCTTCACCGAAACGATGGTGGGCACCTATACGCCGGCCGTCGCGGGCGAGGCGGCCACGAGCCCGATCGAATTCACGCTGACCGTGGAATCGGACGATCTCGCCGACATGCTCGTCAATCCGCAGCATCTGGCGCAGACGGCCGGCACGCTGACCTGCCCCGCCCTCTCGGCGCAACCGATGACGATCACCGACGGCACCTTCAATCTGTTCGTCGTCGATCCGGCGGATGTCGACGAACGCAACATGAACTACCGCATGACGCTCAATGCCACCGAAGGCAAAACGTACTATCTGAGCGGGCAGAAGATCATCACGCGCAGTTCGCCACTGAATCTATGGGAGCAGACCAACACGCTGTACGCCGAGATTCGCGGCTCGGCGCAAGCGGATGCACCCGTGATCGGCAAGGCGACGCTCGTCATCACGCCGGAGAATTTCCTCAAGCAGCAACGCACGCTCGAAGTCACTCACGCGCCCGATTTGACGACCCGCCTCGAATGGACGCTGAAGTTCGGCAAGTTTTTTGCGGGCGTGCTGTTCACCGAATACGGCGGCGTGGCCGCGCCGCTACAGTTTTTCGATCCGAACGCCAAGCCGCGCATGAAGCGGCCCTTGCGCGCGCCGGCGCCGCAACTGTTCTTCTTCGATACGCCCGATGGCACCACGCTGAGACTCACGCGCTATCTGGACCACGCCAACAAGGAAGCGCGTCCGTTGCTGCTGATCCACGGCTCCGGCGTATCGAGCCGCATCTATTCGACCGATCTGATCGCCACCAACCTGGTGGAATATCTATGCGCGGCCGGCTACGACGTATGGCTCGTCGATCTGCGCGTCAGCATCGAAATGCCGAGCGTGCTGGTGCCGACCAATGTCGACCAGGTCGCGCGCGAGGACATTCCGGCCGCCGTCGCCAGGGTGCGCGAGTTGACCGGCGCGCCGAACATCCAGGTGCTGGGCCATTGCCTCGGCGGCCTCGCGTTGAGCATGTCGCTGCTGTACGGACTCGAAGGCGTGCGCTCGGCGGTCATTTCGCAGGTGTCGGCGCATCCGGTGCCGGGCACCCTGCAACGGATCAAGGCAGGCTTGCATATTCCCGACCTCATCCAGCATCTCGGCGTGTCCGATCTGACGGCTTATACGCAGCACAAAAAATGGCCGCACAATCTGTTCGACGAAGCCTTGCGGCTCTATCCGATCGATCACGATGAAGGTTGCGGCAACGCCATCTGTCACCGCTCCACGTTCCTGTACGGCTTGCTCTATGAACACGCGCAACTGAACGAATCGCTGCATTCGAATCTGCAGGAATTGTTCGGCATGCACGACGTCGAGCTGTTCAGGCACCTGGCCGCGATGGCGCGGGCGGGCGAAGTCGTCGACGCCGAAGGGCGAGCCATTTACCTCAGCGGGACGAACGGCGCAAAAGGCCTGGAAGGCATGCGTATGCCGATCGGATTTATCCACGGCGATCGCAACGAAACCTATCTGCCGAAGAGCACCCAACTCACTTATGACCTGCTGACAAGGGAATTCCCGGAGCAGCCTTACGAGCGGCATCTGATTCCCGGCTATGGGCACATCGACTGCATCTTCGGCAAGCATGCGGCGGTGGATGTTTACCCGGTCATCGCGAGGTATCTGAACGCGCATTGACCGCTCACGGCGCTCCCAACCTTGAAATCGACGGCTGCCCCCGCTATACCTCAATGCGGCAGCCGTGAATCGGCTGCCGGCCCTCCTGAGCCGGTTTGCGTTGTTCTGGCGCATGATCGGGCCTTCACGCCGCGCGAATAGTCCCGAACCCTAATACCAAAAGGGAGACGCCATGTACCAGCAGACCTATAACCCGTTAGGCAATGCATTCCTTTCCACGCTCGTTGCCGCGATTCCGATCCTGACGCTGCTCTATTTCATTGCCTTGCACCGCCACCGCGACACCCAGGGCAACGTGCACCTGGGCATCTCCGCACCTTACGCGGCCTTTTTCGGCGTCATCGCCGCTTTCGCCGTGTCCTGTCTGGTCTTCAGGATGCCGGTCGTATCGGCCGTCTCGGCTTTCGCGCTCGGCTCGCTGTCGGGGTTTCTGGGCATCATCTGGATCGTGCTGGCGGCCATGTTCCTCTACACGATGAGCGTCGTGACGGGCAAATTCGAAATCGTCAAGGAATCGATTGTCCATATCTCGTTCGACCGGCGGTTGCAATGCGTGCTGATCGCCTTTTCGTTCGGCGCGATCATCGAAGGCACCTCGGGGTTCGGCACGCCGGTCGCCATCGCGGGCGCCGTGATGGTGGGCCTCGGCTTCAAGCCGTTTCAATCCGCCGTGCTGAACCTGCTCGCCAACACGGCCCCGGTCGCCTGGGGCGCGATCGGCACGCCGATCGTGACGTTGGCGGCCGTGAGCGGCCTCGATCAGGTCACGCTTTCCGCCATGGCGGGTCACCAGTTGCCGTTCGTCTCGATCTTCGTGCCCTTCTGGCTGGTCGCCACGTTCGTGAAGATGGAAGGCGGAACCTGGAAGGAAGTCTTCGAGGTCTGGCCGGCCATGTTATGCGCGGGCGGATCGTTCGCGCTGATGCAGTTCTTCGCGTCGGGAACCAACGCGCTCCACCTGATGACCGACGTGGTATCGGGCGTCTTTTCGGTGATCTGCACGGCGCTGTTCCTGCGCTTCATCTGGCATCCGAAGACGCGCTTTCTGCTGCGCTCCGAGCGTGAAGCACTCGCGCAAGCCGGCAAGACCACGGCCGCCGCAACCACCGATACGAGCGAATGGAAATACAAATACTCGGCCGCCGAAACCGCCTATGCGTGGATGCCGTGGGTGATTCTGATCGCCTGCTGCGCGCTCTGGGGCGTGCCGGAGTTCAAGAAATTCCTCAACAACCTGTTCGCGGGAATCACCTTCAGCACCACGCTGCTCGGCTCGAAGTTCAGCGGGTCGCTGTCGCTTCCCGTCTGGGACATGCCGGCGCTGCATAACCTCGTGCAGCGCATGCCGCCCGTCGCGCCCGTCAACGCGAAACCCGAAGCGGCCCGCTTCATGATCAACTGGCTGTCCGCCGCCGGCACGGGCGTGTTCGTGGCGGCGATCCTCTCCGGCCTCGTGCTCAGGCTGAACGCGGCGCAATGGAAAGATGCCTTCATGCAGACCATGCACCGGATGAAGATTCCGGTGCTGGTGATCGCTCAGGTGCTGGGCCTGGGATTCCTGACCCGCTACTCGGGCACCGACGCAGTCCTCGGTCTTGCGTTCACCAACGCGGGATTTCTCTACCCGTTCTTCGCGGCGTACCTGGGCTGGCTCGGGGTCTTCCTGACCGGTTCCGACACGGCGTCGAACGCGCTCTTCGGCAGCCTGCAGCGCATCACGGCGCAGCAACTGAACCTCAATCCGATCCTGATCGTCGCGACCAATTCGACCGGCGGCGTGATGGGCAAGATGATCGACGCTCAATCCATCATGGTGGCGTGCGCGGCCTGCTACGACGATCCGAAGGAGCGCTCGTTCGCGTTGGGGCCGATCTTCCGAACCGTGTTCTTTCATTCGATTGCCGGGGCCGCGGTGATCGGCCTGATCGCGATGCTGCAGGCGTATGTGTTCCCGTGGATGATTCCGATCGCGCCGCTTGCGAAGTGAGCATCTCCGAATGAACGGCGCGCACGGCCTCGACCTGCGCGCCGGTCGTCGAATCTTGCCGTGTGCCGTGGAGCGCGAGCCGCAGCGTATCGGTGGCGCCGGAGTCGCCCGTCCCGTCCTTGCTGATGCCGTTGTGCGTGTCACGGTCATATTTCGGCTACGCCTTTGTTGATTTTTCCCGACTGGCAATTGAAAAATCATCGCGGGCATTCGCATCGGCGACTAAAGCTCGCATTTGAAAATACTTTGGTTAATATGCGGGCACTCAACGAATAGCGAGCGCTAAACAAAACATGGAACAGTTGACCTTCGGGGCCTGCGTCAAGAAAGGATGGATCAGTTCGTGGCAAGCCGTCACGCAGATGCCGTGGCTGTTCGTCGGCGTTTGGGCGGTGTTCGCCTGCACTTCGCTGCTGATCGGCCAGCGGCCGTCGAACGCCGCGGGCGCTGTGGCCCCGGCCGCGCTACTCGGCCACGCGCTGCTTTCGCTGGGCTTTTTCGCGTTGCAGATGGTGGTGTCCAGCGTGCTGACGATCAAGGTGCATCGCTTCGTGCTGCTCGGCGAAGGCGCGAACCCGCTCATGCCGCTGAATGGCAAGCCGCTCGGCCGTTATCTGGCGGTGTGGCTCGCCAGCATGCTGATCGTGCTCGCGGCGATGGGGCTCACCTACACCGCCACGCGCGGGTTCAAGCTGGCGGGCCTCGTCTATCTGCCTGTGATCGCGATCTGTCTGTTCGTGTCTTTCCGGCTGATCCTGCTTTACCCGTCCATTGCGCTCGGCGGCCGCCTCACGCTGCGCGCCGCATGGCGCGACAGCCGCGGGCATGTCTGGAACATGTTCGGTGTCGGCGTCATCGCCTGTCTGCCGCTTATCGTCGTAGCCGTACTGGTGGGCATCGCCTTGGGCGTGTCCATGCCGAACGACTATTCGAGCAAGTCCCTCAGCGTTGTCGAGGCGCTGCTGAATGTATCGTTGGTCGTGTTGGTGGCGGCTTCGCTCTCCTGGCTCTACCGGCGTTACGCTCGCGAGTTGCTGGCGCACGTCGACACCGCGCCGCAGTAAATTGCATATTCGCGCATATTCGCGCGCATGCGCGTACCTTCGCGCCGCGCTCAAAACAGCTTGCCCGGATTCAGGATGCCGTGCGGGTCGAGCGCATGTTTAATCGCGGCCATCGCCGCCAGTTCCGTGGCTGAGCGCGAAATCGGCAGAAACTCGCGCTTGAGCAAGCCAATGCCATGTTCCGCCGACACCGATCCGTGCAGCGGACGCAGCATCTCGTAGACGAACGCATACACGGCGTGATGCTCGACGCCGGCAAGCGAATGGCCGTCGACGGTGACATGCAGATTCGAATCGCCGATATGCCCGAAGAAATACGCCACGTTGCCGGGCCATTGCCGATCGAGCGCCGCGCGGCAACGGTCGACGAACGCGCCGATCTCGCCGATCGGCAGGCTCACGTCGAAGTTGATCGCATCCAGCCGCACCGGAAACTCCGCGGTGCACTCGCGAATCGCCCACAGCGCGCGCGCATCGGCCACCGACTGCGCGATCACCGCGTCGCGGATCGCGCCGGCGTCGAGCGCGTCGGTCAGCGCGGCGGCGAAACGTTCGCCGTCGTCGCCTGAATCGAAGCCCGCATGTTCGATCAGCGCATAAAGCGGATGCGGGTCGGCGAACGGCGAGCGCGTGCCCGTGAGCTTCACGCCGAAATCGTAGAAGTCCGGCCACATGATCTCGAATGCGCCGATGTCGTTGCCGAAACGCGTCGACAGACGGCGCAGCAGGTTCACGGCGCCGTCGTACTCGTCGAGCGCGACCAGCGCCGTGTGACGCGCCGCGCGCCGCGGATGCAGCCGCAACACCGCGCGCGTGATGATGCCGAGCGTGCCTTCCGATCCGATGAACCAATGTTTCAGGTCGTAGCCGGTATTGTTCTTGACCATCTTGCCGAGCGAGGTCAGCACGTCGCCATTGGCGAGCACCACTTCCAGCCCGAGCACCTGATCGCGCGCGGTGCCCGACTGGATCACGCGGTTGCCGCCCGCGTTGGTCGCCAGATTGCCGCCGATCTGGCACGAGCCGCGCGCGCCGAGATCGAGCGCCAGTTCGAAGCCGGCTTCGGCGGCCGCTTCCTGCGCGGCTTGCAAGGTCGTGCCGGCGCGCACCGTGAGCGTGGCCGACGCGGCATCGACTTCCTCGACGCCGCTCAAGCGTTCGAGCGATAACGCGATATCCGTGGCGCGTGCAATCGCGCCGCCCGCGAGACCGGTCATGCCGCCTTGCGGCACCACCGGTTGATGCGCCGCATGGCAGATCGCCAACGCGCGCGAGACTTCTTCCGTGCCGCGCGGCAGCAGCAACGCGGCGGGGCGCGTCGGATCGTGGCGCGTCCAGTCGGTGAGCGCGCGTTCGCCGATCTCTGCGCCGACGCGCACCGCATCGTCACCGAGCGCGGCGCGCAGTGCATCGAGTGTCGCGGCAAGCGGCGCCGCGCTGTGCGTCCCGCTGTTTGTCCCGCTGTTTTCCCTGCTGTTATCCGTCATGCAGTGGTTCCTTGCGTTCCTTCGCGTGCCTGCTTCTTCCGATAACCCATCGAATCGTTGATGCGCCCGAGGATATAGTCGCCTGCCGCAACCGGCTGATACTTCAGGTCGGCCTCGCTCGTGCCGAGCTCGCGCGGATCGACCCGCGCGCCGTAGGTCGGATCGTAGAAGGTCGCGATCGAATAGCGCTCGCGCCCCGACGCATTGATCACGCGATGCAGCGTGGAGCGGAAGCGGTCGTTGGTCCAGCGCGCGAGCAGATCGCCGACGTTCACCACGAAGCTGCCTTCGATCGGCGGCGCATCCACCCAGGTGTCGTTGGCGATTTCACGCACCTGCAAGCCGCCCACCTGATCCTGCCAGAGCAACGTGATGCAGCCGTAGTCGGTATGCGGCGCGACACCGAACTGATCGGCATCCGATTGGGGCGGCTGCGGCGGATAGTAGACCATCTGCGTGCGCTGCATCCGCTTCGTATAACGCGGCGCGAAGAACTGTTCGTCGACGCCGAGACTCACCGCCACCGCGCGCAGCAGATCGGCGCCGCACGCCCCGACCGCTTCATAGTAGCCATACAGCGCGGGACGCAATTCCGGCATGAAGTCGGGCCAGTTGTTCGGGCCGCGCAGCGCCTGGCCGGCCAGCACGTCGGGATCGTCCTCCGGCAATTCGAGGCCGATGCTGAAGAACTCTTTATAGTCGGGACGCGTGGCCTGATACATGGTCGCGTCGCCGAGCGCATTGAAGCCGCGATGCCGATGATTGACCGCCGCGCGCCGCTTGGTCTCCACCGGAAACGCGAAGAACGTGCGCGCCGCCTGCGCGGCTGCGTCGATCGTCGCTTGCGGCACGCCGTGATTGACGATGTAGAAGAAGCCGATGGTCGTGCACGCTTCACGGATTTCCCGCGCGGCACGCTGCAAGGCCGGCGGATCGCCCGCGCGAACGCCGGCGAAATCGATGATCGGAATGCGGGTCACAGGCATCGCGTTGCTCCATGAAAGGCCGGTCGATTCGACTGCTCAATGCGCGGCGCGAACGGGGTGCCGCAAGAGGTGCCGCAAGTTCGCGCGCCTCGCGCATCCCAGTTGTATATACCGCCAAAAGCACACCCGCAAGTTGCTTCGCAGCGCTTCACGTAAGGGCTTTTCTCTACTCGCGCGTTTATTTGTTTCGCGCGAAAAACGCGGTATATACTGCCTCGCATGACTCGCGCCGTGCCCGTTCGCGGACCGCTTTCGCGCGACACCGCTTTGCCACCCGGAGAATCTCATGAGCATCCTTGCAGGCTGGAAGTGTCGTTTGGTCATGCTGGCGTTGTGCGCGGCAAGCGTCGCCGCCCACGCCGAAGACCAGCTCGCCAAAGTAAAGAAAGCCGGCGAACTGGTGGTCGGCACCGAGATGCAGTTCGCACCGTTCGACTTCCTCGAAAACGGCCAGCAAGCGGGCTTCAACAAGGATCTGTTCGCCGAGGTCGGCAAGGAACTGGGCGTGAAGGTGCGCTTCATCGACCTGCCGTGGCCGAGCGTGCTGCCGGGTCTGGAAGCGGGCAAGTTCGACATGGTGGGCGGACCGCTCACGGTCACGAAGGCGCGCATGGAGCGCTACACGTACACGCTGCCGATCGCGGACGCCACCGACGCGCTGCTCAAGCGCGCGAACGATGCTTCGGTCAAGCAGTCGTCGGACATCGCGGGCAAGACGGTCGGCGCGGGCAAGGGCTCGGCGCAACTCGATCAGTTGAAGAGCTACGTCGCCACCTTGCCGAAGCCGCCTGAAATCCGCGAATACGTCGACAACAATCAGGCTTACGCCGATCTCGCCGCCGGCCGGATCGCGGCGGTCGCGAACTCGATGACCAACATCGCGTATGTGGCGAAGCAACGTCCCGAAACGTTCGCCGTGGTGCAGCCGCCGTTCGGCGCGAAAGTGTACTTTGCTTACTGCCTGCGTAAAGACGCGGACAGCAAGCCGCTCGCCGACGCCTTCAACGCCGCGCTCGTGAAGATGCACAACGACGGGCGCCTCGCGACCTTGCAGAAGAAATGGTTCGGCGTCGCGATGGACGCACCCAGTACGATGCCCACGCCGAACTATTGACGGCTCCCGACCCATCGTTTCGATGCAGGCGATGCGCGCTTTTCAACAGGCCGCATCGCCCTCCCCGTTCCAGCGAGTGCGACGTTCATGTTCAGCACAACCGTCTTCGTCCAGGGCTTGCCGCTGCTGTTGCACGCGGCGCTCGCCACCATCGGCATTTCGCTGACGGGTCTGCTGATCGGTTTCTTCGTCGCGGTCGGCGTGTGTGCCGCGCGGCTTTCCACGAACCGCGCGGCGCGCATGTTCGGCGGCGCTTATGTGTTCTTCTTTCGCGGCGTGCCGATGCTGGTGCAACTGCTGCTGGTGTACTACCTGCTGCCGTTCGCGGGCATCAACGTGTCGCCGGTGGTGGCCGCGATCAGCGCCGTGTCGCTGTGTTCCGCGTCGTATATCGCCGAGATTCTGCGCGGCGGTTTTCTCAGCATTCCGCCGGGCCATCTGGAAGCGGCGCGGATGCTTGGGCTTTCGCCACTCGACATGCTGCGGCGCATTCTGGTGCCGCAAGCGTTTCGCTTGACGCTGCCCTCGCTCGTCAACGAAATGGTGTTGCTGATCAAGGCTTCGTCGCTGATTTCGGTGGTGGGCGTGGCCGAATTGACGCGCACCGCGCAGAACATCGCCGCCAGTACGTATCGGCCGCTGGAAGCGTATCTGGCCGCCGGGCTGATTTACTTCGTGATCTGCGGTGCGCTCGCGCTCATCGCGCACGCCGCCGAATACCGCTTGCAGCGAGCCTGAGCCCGAGATCGAAAGCAAACCATGCAAACGCTCGACCCCGCCGTCATCACGCACAACCTTCAGCCGATCGCCGCCGGCCTCGCGACCACGCTCGGCACGTGGGCCGCGGGCGTCGCGATCGGCATGCTGATCGGCTTCCTGATCGCCGTGCTGCAACTCTTTTGCGGACGCTGGGTGCGTGGCCTGCTGCGCCTGTATATCGAACTGTTTCGCGGCACGCCCTTTCTCGTGCAACTGTTTCTGCTTTACTACGGCGGACCGTCCTTCGGCCTCACGCTCGAACCGATGACGGCCGGCGTGCTCGGCTTGGGCCTCTACGGCAGCGCGTATTTCGCCGAAGCGTTCCGCTCCGGCTTTCAATCGGTGCCGCCCGGTCATCTGGAAGCGGCCGCGTGTCTCGGCCTCACGCGCTGGCAAGCCGTCCTGCGCATTCAGGTGCCGCAGATGCTCGTGCTGATCGTGCCCGCGCTGACCAATCTGATCATCGTACTGAGCAAGGAAACGGCGGTATTGTCGATCGTTACCGTGCCCGAACTCACGTTCGTGCTGACCGGCATCGGCTCGGCCACGTTTGCCTTCGTCGAAACCCTGCTGGTGCTGTGCGTGTGCTATCTCGCGCTGGTCGAACTCACGTCGCGCGCGGGCATGTGGGCCGAAAGCCGCATCGCACGCTTCATGGCATGAATGCAATCGGGACCATCTTATGAACGCCATCGCCGACATGCCCTCCTCCGCCTCCACCGCTGCCGCCGATACGTCGCGCGGCGCGCCGCTGATCGAAGTACGCGATCTGCGCAAGCGCTTCGGCGAAGTCGAGGTGCTGCGCGGCGTCGACCTGCGGATCGCCCGCTCGGAAGTGGTCTGCATCATCGGCCCGTCGGGGTCGGGCAAGAGCACGCTGCTGCGCTGCCTCGCCGCGCTCGAAACCTACGACCACGGCGAGGTGCGCATCGAAGGCGAACTGCTCGGTTACAGCGAGCGCAGCGGCAAGCGCGTGCGCGCCTCGCAGGGCGAGATCAATCGCGTGCGGCGCAACGTCGGCATGGTGTTTCAGCAGTTCAATCTGTGGCCGCACATGACGGCGCTCGGCAACGTGACGGAAGCGCTCCTGCGCGTGCGTCATCTTTCACGCGACGAAGCGCGCCGCCGCGCGAATGCGATGCTCGAAACGGTCGGCCTCGCGCATAAAGGCGATGCCTACCCCGCGAAACTCTCGGGCGGTCAGCAGCAACGCGTGGCGATTGCGCGAGCGCTGGCGATGGAGCCGCACATCATGCTGTTCGACGAGCCGACCTCCGCGCTCGATCCCGAACTGGTGGGCGAAGTATTGCAAGTGATGAAGCAGCTCGCGCGCGACGGCATGACGATGGCCGTGGTCACGCATGAAATGGGCTTTGCCGCGCAGGTCGCCGACAAGGTCATGTTCATCGATCAAGGCCGCATCGCCGTGCAAGGCAAGCCGCGCGAAGTCTTTCACGACGCCGGGCAGCCGCGCTTGCGGCAGTTCCTGCAAAACTACTTCGACCGCAACGCCTTCTGGACGCGCGGTCCCGATGACGTGGAGCCGCTATGAGCGCGCGCGAATTGGCACCCGCGCAAGCGTCACGCGGACGGTAGCGCGAGAACGCCGATGTCCTCCACCGTTCGCAGCCGAGCCCACGACAAGCCGCCGCCCGCCGCGTCGCCGAAAGCCACGGGCGCGACGGGAACCACGCGCGCCGCGCGATCCACGCGCCCCGCCGACGACGCGCCGGCCGCACGCTACGAACAGGTGAAACACCATATCCGCGCGATCATCGAATCGGGCGCGCGGCAAGCGGGCGACCGCCTGCCTTCCGAACTGGATCTGGTCGCGACGCTCGGCGTGTCGCGCATGACCGTGAATCGCGCGCTGCGCGAGCTGGCGGACGAAGGGCTCGTCACGCGCGTATCCGGCGTCGGCACCTTCGTCGCGCAAAGCAAGCCGCAATCGACGCTGCTGATGATCGCGCATATCGGCGACGAGATCCGCTCGCGCGGCCACGAGTACAGCTACGACACGCTGCTGTCGCAACGCGAAACGGCCTCGGTGATGGTATCGAATGCGCTGGGCCTCGCGCCGGGCGCCTCGGTGTTCCATGTGATTTGCGTGCACCGTGAGAACGGCTTGCCGGTGCAGTTGGAGGATCGCTATGTGAATCCCGCGACCGCGCCGGATTTTTTGCAGCAGGATTTTTCGACGATCAGGCCGTCGGAGTATCTGTTCGAGACCGTGCCGGCGCACGACGTCGAGCATGTGGTCGACGCGGGTCTGCCGACGCGCGCCGAAGCGGATCTGCTCGAAATCCGCGCTGAGGAACCGTGCCTCACGCTGATGCGCCGCACATGGACGAGCGGCGTGGCGGTGACGTTCGCGCGTTTCGTGCATCCGGGCTCGCGCTATCGGCTGGGCTGCCGGTTTTCGCCGGATATGTCGCAGCGTCAAGGTTGACGGCACGACATATCAACCCGCGCCAACCCGCGCTATACGTTCCCCGCCAGATGAAACCGCGACGCCGGGTGCCACAACTGCACCGAGGTCGCCACATCGTCGCCCACCCATGTGCGGCGCCATAGCTGCAAGCACGGCTCGCCGATATCCATCATCAGATGCCGCCGCACATAAGCGTCGGGTTTTTGCGCGTAGATGCGAAACTCCGCGCGCTGGATCGGCGCGAGCCGCACCATGTAGTGATTCGGCGTCTCGACGGTGAAGTCCTGCTGCAGGTAGTCGGGGAATACCTTCGGGTTGACGTAGCGGTCCTCGTACTGGATCGGCTCGCCTTCCTCGCTATGCACGATGCACGAGTGAAACGCCGGGCCGCTCGCGAGTCCGAGCGCTTCGAGCGCTTGCGGGTCGTCGCTCGGTTCGAGCGTGAGCACGCGGGCCGAATGACGATGACCGCGCGCGGCGATTTCGTCGGCGATATTGCGGATTTCCAGCACCGTCGATTCGTAGCGTTGCGGCGCGACGAAGGTGCCCGAGCCTTGCACGCGCGTGAGCACGCGTTCGGTCGTCAACTCGCGCAGCGCACGCGACACGGTCATGCGTGCAACGCCGAACTCCTTGACCAGCTCCGTTTCCGATGGAATCAGGCCGCCCGGCTTCCAGTCGCCTTCACTGATGCGCCTGATCACGTAGCGCTTGATCTGCTCGTAGGCGGGCATCGCCTTCGCGGGAGTCTCCGGGTTGCGATCGGGACCATCAGGGCGGTCCTGCGTGTCTGCGGTTTGCGCGTTTGTGTTTGTAATAGTGTTCACGTCGACCTCGTGGGTGGTACGCGGGTAGTACACGGTGTGTTTGGATTGTCCACTTTCGCCGGTTCGCAGGCGGGTAGCCCGCTCACCGGATGTCTGCATCACGCCTCGCGGGCGACGGTTGGCCCGTGGTTGAGCGCGTTCATGGTTGGAGCCGCGGTTGCGTCATTGGCCGCGCCATGCGCGCTTGCGTCGAGCTTGCCTGTATCCGGCACACTCGCCACGTTCGCCACGTTCGCCACGTTCGCCACGTTCGCCAGCACAGCAAGCTCCGGGCCGCGCCCGGAGGTAACCGGCCGGGGCCCAATGTTACCCGGGTTCGGCAGCGGCGGCGGCGCCTCGTCGGCGATCATGCGAAACGCAATGCTCATGTCGTCCGCGAGCGGCCGGTCGTCGCGATAGGTGGACACGACGCGGCGCACGCGTTGCCACAGCGCGTCGGTATGCGGCGCGCGCGGCGCGTCCACGCGTTGCAGATCGTAGGCCTGCGCCGCCGCCAGCAACTCGATCGCGACGATGCGCCCGGCGTTGTCGACGATCTCCAGCGCCTTGAGCGCGGCGGGCGTGGCATGGCACAGGTGGTCTTCCTGCAAGCCGGACGTGATGCCGCCGTCGAGACTCGCGGGCATCGCGAGACGCCGGTTCTGCGCGACCAGCGAGGCCGCCGTGTACTGCGCGATCATGAAGCCGGAACAGGTGCCGCCAGGCTCGGCGAGAAAAGCCGGCAAGCCGCTGACGAGCGGATTGACCAGACGGTCGAGACGCCGCTCGGCCATCGCGGCGACTTGCGCGATCGCGGTGGCGAGGCTGTCCATCGCGAGTGCGATCGACGCGCCCACCGCATGCGCCTGCGAATAGACGCGAGGATCCTCGGGCGTGCCGGCGACGATCGGGTTATCGGTAATCGACGCGAGTTCGCGATCGACCACGACCGCGGTCGCGGCCAGCACGTCGCGGGCCGCGCCGTGCACGTGCGGAATGGTCCGCATGCTCAGCGGGTCCTGCGTGCGATGACCGACCACCGCCGCGAGAATGCCGCTGTCGGCGAGCGCCGCGCGCATGCGTTCGCCGACCAGGTTCAGCCCCGGAGAAATGCGCAGTGCGAGCGAATCCTCGGCGAAAGCCGCGAGTTGGCCGCGCAAGTTCTCGAAGCTCATCGCGGCGACCATGTCGGTCCAGTCGAGCAAACGCGCGGCGCGCGCGAGCGCCAACGCCGCGAGGCCGGTCACGCACGGCGTGCCGTTGATCAGGCTCAGCCCTTCCTTCGCTTCGAGCACGAGCGGTTCGAGGCCGAGCCGTTGCAGCGCGTCGCGCCCCTTGAGCCGCTCGCCGCGATGACGTACATGGCCTTCGCCGATACACACCAGCGCGATATGCGCCATATGGCTCAGATAGCCGACGGAACCGAATGCCGGCACCTCCGGCAAACAATCCGCGTTGAGCAAGGCGACCAATCGATCGGCGACTTCCAGGCGGATGCCGGAATGCCCGTGCGCGAAGTTGTTGACGGCCGCGGCCATGATCGCGCGCGTCTCGGCGACACCGAGCGGCGCGCCGACGCCGACCGCGTGGCTCATCAGAATGTTGCGCGACAGCGTGCGCTGTTCGCTCGGCGACACGATCACGTCGCACAACGCGCCCACGCCGGTGTTCACGCCATAGGCGCGAATCCCGCGCTCGACGATCTGTTCGACGAGCACGCGCGCCGCCGCGATGCGCGCGCGGGCGTCGCCGGAAAGTTCGAGCGGCTCGCCGGCGGCGATGGCCGCCACCTGAGCCCAGTCGAGAGGACGATCGGAACGGATCACGGCCATGATGGTGCTCTGCGCGGTAAGGTAGCCAAGTGCTGCGGATCAGTTGGTGGTGCGGTCCTGATGACTCGACACGAATTGCCGGAAGCGGTCCGACTTGCATTCGACAAAGACTTCGTCGGGCGTGCCGTCGGCTTCCACCTGGCCTTGATGCAGGAACATCACGCGATTCGACACGTGCCGCGCGAAACCCATTTCATGCGTGACGACCAGCATGGTGCGGCCTTCCTCGGCGAGCGAGCGCATCACGCGCAGCACTTCGCCCACCAGTTCGGGATCGAGCGCGGAGGTCGGCTCGTCGAACAGCATCACTTTCGGATGCATCGCCAACGCGCGCGCGATCGCCACGCGCTGCTGCTGCCCACCCGACAGATGCGCCGGATAGTGGCCGCGCTTTTCCGCGAGGCCGACTTTCGCGAGCAGCGCCTCGGCTTCTTCCACTGACTCGGCGCGGCTGCGTTTTTGCACGCGCATCGGGCCTTCGATCAGATTTTCCAGCACCGTCATATGCGACCAGAGATTGAAGTTCTGGAACACCATGCCGAGTTGCGAGCGCACCCGGTCGACTTGGCGGCGATCGCTCGGTTGCAATTTGCCGTCGCCGCGGCGCTTCATTTTCAGTTCCTCGCCGGCGAGCGCGACCGAGCCCTCGTCGGGCGTTTCGAGCAGATTCAGGCAGCGCAGAAACGTGCTCTTGCCCGAGCCGCTCGCGCCGAGAATCGAAATCACGTCGCCTTGATGGGCGTCGAGCGAAATGCCCTTGAGTACGTGATGGTCGCCGAACGACTTGTGAATGTTCTTGACCGAGAGTGCAACGGGTGCCGTAGCGTTCATGGGATTCTCCAGATTCATCCGGGATGGGCGGCCGTTCAGGGCGCGGCGCGGCGTGCTTCGGCGGTGGCTGAAACCGGCCGGCTCGGCGCGGCCTGCGCGGGCGCGGCGCGCAGATGGCGCGACAGACGCGTCTCGAGGTAGCCGAGCAGACGCACGATGACGAAGTTCAGGAACAGATAGATCAGCGCCGCGCAGATGAATACTTCGGTCGTGCGATAGCTTTGCTGAATGATCTGCTGCGCGACGCCGGTCACTTCCCACACGGTGACGAGGCTCGCGAGCGCGGTGGATTTGACGAGCAGCACCGCTTCGGTCGAATACGCGGGCAGGCACTGGCGCAGCGCAATCGGACCGATCACGCGGCGCAGCAGCGCGAAGCCCGACAGGCCGATCGAATAACCCGCTTCGATCTGGCCGACCGGCACGGCCATCAAGCCGCCGCGAATGATTTCCGCCGTATAGCCGGCCGTGCACAACGCCAGCGATAAAACCGCGCACAGGTACGGCTCGCGCAGCACCGGCCACAGGAAGCTCTCGCGAATCACGCCGAACTGACCCATGCCGTAGTAGACGAGGAACATCTGGATCAGCAGCGGCGAGCCGCGGAACACCAGGATATAAGCGCGTGCGAAGCGGTTCGGCAGCCAATGCGGCGATACGCGCATCGTGACGATCACGAGCGAAAGCAAGCCGCCGAGAATCAGCGAGCAGAAGAACAGGCCGAGCGTGGTCGGCACCGCCACCAGCAGTTGCCGCAGCGTATCGAGAAGGAAGTCGAAGTCGAAATGCATGATGTCCGTCCTCGTCAGTTGCGCGCGAAGTTGCGCTTGAAGGACCGGCCCACGCGTGCTTCGGCGCGGTTGAAAATGCGGTTCGAGATGCCGGTCATCAGCAGATACAGCGCGCCGCCCACCACGAAGAACGTGAAGTATTGATGCGTGGAACTCGCCGCCACCTGGCTCGTGCGCAGCAATTCGGCGAGCCCCGTGACGGAGATCAGCGCCGAATCCTTCAGGCTCAATTGCCACACGTTGCCGATGCCGGGCAGCGCGAAACGCAGCACTTGCGGAATCAGAATGCGGCGCGCCATGGTGAGCGTGGGCATGCCGATCGAGCGCGCGGCTTCGAGTTCGCCGCGCGAGACCGCGAGCACCGCCGAGCGGTACACCTCGGCCTGATACGCGCCGGAAATCATGCCGACCGCGAGCGCGCCGATCACGAACGGCGGCACGCCGACAAAACCCTCGGCGCCGAACCATTGGCCGACAGTCGTGACGAGCGTGGAGCCGCCGAAATAGAACAGATAGATGACGAGCAGTTCAGGCACGCCGCGAAACACCATGGTGTAGATGTCGCCGATCACGCGCAGCGTGCGAAACCGCGACAGCTTGGCCGCCGCCACCAGCGCGCCGAACACCGCGCCGACCCCGAGCGCCGCCAGCGTGAGCGCGACCGTCATCAACGCCGCGAGCAGCAACACGCCGCCCCAGCCCTCCGGCCCGAAGCCGAGCATCTCTATCAGCGCCATTCCCTACCCCTCAGCCGTTACGGCGGATCGAACCAGCGAGGCGCGGCCTGTCGATGCCGCGCCCGCCTCTACCTATGAACGTTCAGCGAATCAAGGCGTGACGTCGGTCTTGAACCACTTGGCGGAAAGCTTCTTGACGGTGCCGTCGGCGAGCGCGGCGCTGATCGCGGTGTCGAACTTCGCTTTCAGATCGGCGTCCTGCTTGCGGAATGCGAGACCTTCGCCCGGACCCCAGATCGGGCCGCCGATCTTCGGGTCGGCCATCAGGATCGACGCGGTTTCCTTCTTGTCGATGTTGGCGGCGTAGTAGGTCACGTCGTCGAACGACGCGTCGATGCGGCCGTTCGCCAGATCCAGATCGCGCTCGGGCGAGGTCTTGTAGACGCGGATCGTGGCGATGTCCTTGAAGCCTTCGTTGATGAACCTGGTGTAGACCGTGCCCGACTGGATGCCGATGGTCTTGCCCTTCAACTGCTTGCGCAACGCGTCGACGGTGGGTTGATCGGTCTTGGGATCGCCCGTCAGCTTGACGACGCCCGCGGTGGGCGCGGCCTTGGCGAGCACTTTCGCGTCCGTCACGGCGAAGGTGGCGGGCGTGGCGGCATACGGCTTCGAGAACGCGATGACTTTTTCACGCTCGGGCGTAATCGAGATCGCGTCCATCAACACGTCGAACTTGCCGGCTTGCAGACCGGGGATCATGCCGTCCCAGTCTTGCGCCACGAGATTGCATTGCAGCTTGATGCGCTCGCAGAGATTCGCGACCAGTTCGGGTTCGAAGCCGCCCAGCTTGCCGCCCGGCAACGTGAGGTTCCACGGCGCATAGCCGCCTTCGAGCGCGATGGTCACCGTCTTCCAGTCCTTGGCGTGGGCCGGTGCCGCGAAAATCGTCGCGGCGCCGAGAACGGCGCCCATCAATGCTTTTGCTAACGTCGTGCGCTTCACTTTCACGTCGAAACTCCTTTGATTGAGGAAACCGTCGAACTGGATGTTTAACCGCTGCTTAATTTGTATAGACAAGTCTGCATGAGTCAAAAAACCGTCGCAAGAGAATTTGCGTGGAATCGCCGGAATCATCGGGTAAGCCCCTAGAAAGCGCGGCGTTACAAGGCTTTACGGGGAGTGACGAGTCAATGATGAGCAGAGAACGCATGCGCTTGCATGCGTCAGCGCGGTGCGCTTTGTCTAGACAGGTTGGTGCACGAGGAGCAGATGCGCGCAAGAATGGCGCACGGCCGCGTTACCAGATGAAGGGCACGAAACGGTAGCGCACGCGTGCGGTGTAGTCGGCGTAGCCGTCGAGTTGCTCGGCCAGCATGCGCTCCTCGCGCACCGCGCGCCAGCCGAGTCCGATCGCCATGACCGGCGCCACGGCGAGCCCCCACCATGAGCCGAGCAGCAACGGCGTGCCGATGAAAAACAGCAGCGCGGCCGAATACATCGGATGACGGACATACGCGTAAGGACCGCTGTCGATCACCTTATGGCCGCGGCTCGCCTGGATCTTCACGACCGGCGCGGCAAAGCTGTTCGCACGGAATACGAAGCGGCACATGAAGATGCAAAGGAACACGCACAACGAACCGAGACTGACCAGCGCCACCGGCAACGGCGCCGACCAGTGAAAGCGCATGGCGTCGAGCCCCATCAGGATCAGCCAGCCGAACCACGCCACGCCGGCGCTCGTCACAAAGAGACGATCCCAGCGGCTTTGCTGCGGCTGCGCGAACACGGACATGCGCTCGGCGAGCAAGCCGGGATCGTGACGCGCGAGCCACAGTCCGATCCACAGGCTCAGCACGCCCATCTCGATCAGATACCACCATGCGGCCGGCCACGCGAAAGTGCCGGCCGCGCCGAACAACAGCACGCCCATGAACACCAGCCAGGCCGCTGTGTGGAGAATCAGGCGCTTGATCATGGCGATGCCCGGCTCGTTACGCGCTGTTGGCCGGGGTACGCACGCGGCCGAATATTTCGCCGATGTCGATGCCGCCGGTATTCAGGCCGAAGCGATCGCGCAGACAAGCGGCGAGTTCGTCCGCGCTCGCGAGTTGCCGTTCGCTGACGATCTGGCCGTCCGGGGCGCGTTCGTTCAGTAGATCGTTGAGCAGCGTGAGCCGCGCTTCGGGCAATACGCGGCACACGATCAGGTTGCTCGCGAAGATCGAATCCGGCGCCGTGGACGTGTACCAGTTCGAGGTCTCGTAGTCGATCCACTCGACCGGCTGCAGGTCGAAACGATAAACGCGCGACCAGCTCTCGTCGCGCGTCAGCACTTCGAGGTATAGCGAACCATGCGCCGCGTCGGCGAGGCGAAACGTGCCCAGCGGCGTGGGCTGCGCGAGGCCCGCGTTCAGACGCAGCGGTGCGGTGAGCGTGACGCTGCCGAAGCCGACGTCGGCGATCCACGCTTCGTTGCCGATGTCGATGCGCAAGACCATGTGCGTGCGCGGGGGAATCACGCCGGGCTCGCGCCCCCAGAGCACTCTGCCCAGCAGCGGCGTGACCTTGAAGCCCAACTGCGTCAGCACGTTTGCCAGCAGCGCGTTCTGTTCGAAGCAGTAGCCGCCGCGGCGCTCGGTGACGAGTTTGTTCTCGATCGACGCGAGGTCGAGTTTCACCGCGCGGCGCGTGAGCGGGTTCAGGTTCTCGAAGGGGATCGCTCGCGGATGCAGCGTGTGGATGTCCCGCAGCACTTCCAGCGTTGCCGCGCGCGGGCCTCGATAACCTATGCGGGCGAAGTAGTTTTCCAGATTCACTGTGTCTGACATCGGCGTGGTCCCGGTAGGGTTTGGCGTGTTGGGCATGGGTGAATCGTGCGTGGGCCGGATGCGGCCTCGCGGCTTCGGGTGATGATCATAGCCGTTTTTTCGAGGCTGCCCGGCGCACCGCGCTCTGCCTGTTTTCGTAGGATTTCGCACGGCTTGCGCCGCGCCGCCGCGGCGCGGCGCTCGCATGCCAGGCCTATCCTTACTGGCCGCCTTGCAACGCCGAGGTCGCGATCGACGGCACGCTGATGCCGTGGCTCGACGCGAACTGCACCGCCGCGCTCAGCGTCGACATCAACGATTGCAACTGGCCCGGCGCGGACTGCGCGATATACGACGCGCTCTGCGCGGTCTGCGGATTCATGCCGGCCTGCAACAGCGACGCCGGATTCATTTGGCCGATGCTGCCGAGCCCCGACTGCAAGCTCGAATACTGGCTCACGCCTTTACCGAGCGACGCGAGGCCGTCCGTGAACGCCTGCTTGTTCACCGGCGCCGCCGACGAGCCGCCACTCGCGCGGCTCGCCAACGCCTGCGTCAGCGTTTGCGACAACGACTGCTGCGCGCTGCCCGCCTGCGTCAATTGACTGACGGACGGCGTGCCGCCGCTCAGCAATCCCGCCGCCTGTTGCGCTTGCCCTGCCGCACTGCTCAAACCCATCGCCGACGCGAGACTCGATTGGCCGCTCAGCACCTGTTGATTCGCGCCGACGTAGGTTTGCAACAACTGCGCGATGCCACCCGACGACGCCGCGCCCGCATCCGCCGAACTCTCGCCGCCGCCTATGCCGAATTGCTTCAGATTCAGTTGCGCGTTCGACACGCCGCTCATCAGTAAACCGCCGCTCGCGAGCAACGAAATCAAAAGGCTGCGCTTATTCATGTGTCTCTCCTGACTTGGGACTTTGGGGTACTCGCGCGGTTCGACACCCCGGCCTCGCGCCGGTTCATACGAAGCGACCACTCCGGGCAATGCGCTCGCGCATTCGGGCTCGGTCACGTCGAGTGGCCGATGAGTGGCCGCTGAGTCGCGATATGTCAAGGTAAAAAATTGCGCTTTGGCAAGTTCGATGCGAATCGTTCTCATTTGTTGACGCATCGATTACGCATGAGTACGATCTCGCCTTCTGCTGTAGTCCGGCGTGGCAAATGGATGCGGCACATCGCGGGCCCATGGAGACACCGCCCCGCGATGCTCGAACCACTCCATACGATACCAATAAGGATCCCGATGAAACTCTCCTCATCCAGCGGACTCACGGCTCGCGCAGGTTCGCTGCGCGAGCATGCCGCGCGCCGTTCGCGTCTACCGTCGATGCGGCGCGCCGCGCTTTACACGGCCTTTGCGTGTGCATCGCTGACAGCGGGCGCCGCGATGGCGCAGGCCGCTTCCGACGCCGCGCCGGAAGCGGCCGAAGCCGAACGCAACGCCAACGCCAACGCCAACGCGACGGATACGAAAGCACCAGCCGGTTTCTGGGAGCGCGAACAAATGCTCGGCGATATGGGCGGTTTGCGCCCCTGGCTCGGCAAGTACGGCGTGACGCTCACCGTCACCGAGACCAGCGAAATTCTCGGCAACCTTCGTGGCGGCCTCGCGCGCGGCGCAGCCTACGACGGGGTGACCACAGCGGCCCTTCAGCTCGACACACAAGAAGCGTTCGGCCTGCCCGGCGGCCAGTTCAACGTCAGCGCATTGCAGATTCACGGCCGCAATCTCAGCGCCGACAAACTCGGCACGCTGAATACGGCAAGCGGCATCGAAGCCGAAGGCACGACGCGCCTGTGGGAGTTGTGGTATCAGCAGTCGTTCCTCGACAAGCGCGTCGACGTGAAGATCGGTCAGCAAAGCATCGACCAGGAATTCATCGCGAGCACCTATTCGGCGCTCTTCCTCAACACGATGTTCGGCTGGCCGGCGCTGCCCTCCTATGACATGCCGTCCGGCGGTCCCGCTTACCCGCTGTCGGCGCTCGGCGTGCGCGTGCGCGGCCAGATCACACCCTCGTTGACGGCGCTCGCCGGCGTGTTCGACGGCGATCCGCTCGGCAACAATCCGAACAACAAGAGCGGCACCAACTTCAATCTGCATAACGGCACGCTGTTCATCGGCGAGTTGCAGTACGCGATCAACCAGCCGGCGGAAGACGGAAAGCCCGCCGCGAGCGGCGGCGGTTTGCCGGGCACCTACAAGATCGGCCTCTGGTACAACAACGGCCGCTTCGCGGATCAACGCTACGACAACACCGGACTGTCGCTCGCGAATCCGGCCTCCACCGGCACTGCCGCGAATCATCGCGGCGACTACAGCTTCTATGCCGTGGCCGACCAGATGATCTGGCGTCCGAGCCCGGACGCGGCGCGCAGCCTCGGCGTGTTCGCCCGCGTGATGGGCGCGCCGGGCGACCGCAACCTGGTGAGCTTCGCGGCGAACCTCGGCGTCGTGCTGAAAGCGCCGTTCGCCGGACGCGACAACGACAGCGCAGGCCTCGCCCTCACCTACATCAAGGTCGGCAATCACACGCACGGACTCGACCAGGATAGCCGGGCATTCAGCGGCGGGCCGTACGGCGTGCGCACGAGTGAAACGGCGCTCGAAGCGACCTATCAGTATCAGGTCGCTCCATGGTGGACGCTGCAAGCCGATGCGCAATACACGTTCAACGCGGGCGCCGGTCAGAATCCGAACGACCCGGCGCAGCCGCTGCGCAATACGTTCGTGGTTGGCGTGCGGACCAACATCGCGTTCTGATGCGTGGTGTGTGGCCCTACGCAGGCGCCGCCGAACCGCGCGCCTGCGTGCGCAGCGACAGATCCTGCACCATCTGCGCGGCCAGATAGTCGCACGTGGGCCGATCCGATTTGGCGCTGCGCGCCACCACGATTTCCAGCGGAGCGATCTTCGGCAAGCCTTGCGCCTCGCCGAGAATCGCCAGCCGCGGCGGCACGCTGCAACGCGTGAGCGCGACCACCGAGAGCCCCGCGTCCACGGTCGCCACGAGGCCCATCAAACTGGCGCTGCTGAACGCGGCCCGATAGCGGATACGTGCGCCGTCCAGCGCGGCGAGCGTGTGCTGACGCGCCACGCAGCCCGGTTCGTACAGTCCGACCGGCAACGGCGACACCGCCAGCACCGGCGTCTCCACCGACGCCCCCACCCACACCATCGGCTCGCTGCGCACGAATTCGCCGCGCAGTTTGCGATCGCGCGTGACGAAGGCGAGATCGATCCGGTTATCGGCCAGCATGGGCGCGAGCGACGTGCTCTGCGCGCAGACGATTTCGATCTCCACATGCGGATACAGATTCGAAAAGCGCCGCAATACCGGCGACAGGAGCGACGACACGTAATCGTCCGGCGCGCCGAGCACCACGCGCCCGGTCACTTCCGGCCGCACCATCGCCGACCACGCCTCCTCATGCAACGCGAGCACGCGCCGCGCGTATTCGAGCAGCGTGTTGCCGGGCCGCGTGAGCGACAGATTGCGCGTGTTGCGCGCAAACAGCGTGGTGCCGAGCATGGTTTCGAGCCGCTTGATCTGCATGCTGACCGCCGCCTGCGAGCGATGCACCGACACCGACGCCTTCGTGAAGCTGCCGTTTTCCACCACCGCGACGAAGGTGCGCAGCAAATCGACGTCGAATTCGGCGTGCATGATTCATCAATCCGGCTTATGGAATTGCTCAATTTAATTCGTTTGTGACAGCCACGCAAGCCGCGCAATATTCGTGATTCCACGTCTACCGAGGCCGCTTCGCATGTCCCTCACCCCACGTCAACAAGGCGCGATCACGCTGGCGAGCGGCGGGCTTCTGATGGGCACGCTCGGTGTGTTCGTCGAGGAAGCGCGGCTCGGCGCGCTGACGCTGGTGTTCTTTCGCTGCCTGTTCGGCTTCCTGTCGCTCGCTGCGTATTGCGCCTGGAAGGGCTTCTTCACGCGCGCGCATTTCACCCGCCGCACGGTCATGCTGGCGCTGATCTCCGGCGTGCTGATGGTCACGCAATGGGTCGGTTTCTTCGATGCGATTCATCGCACGAGCATTGCGGTGGCGACGGTGGTGTTTCACGTGCAGCC
Organism: Paraburkholderia sp. 22099; assembly: GCF_052045835.1. NCBI lineage: Bacteria > Pseudomonadati > Pseudomonadota > Betaproteobacteria > Burkholderiales > Burkholderiaceae > Paraburkholderia > Paraburkholderia sp. 22099. Next base: position 107,091 of record NZ_JBQEPU010000021.1, read on the forward strand.
GTTCTGGGTCGTGCTGATCGGCGCGGCGCTCTTCAAGGAGCGCCTGGGCGCCGACCGGCTCGGCTGGATCGCGACCGCCTTCGTCGGACTCGTGCTCGCGTCGGGCGTCGCGGCCACCGAAAATCTGCAGGGGCACACGCGCTATCTGATCGGTATCGGCGAGGCGTTGGTGGGGTCGGTGCTGTATGCGGGCGTCACGTTGATCGCCAAGGGACTCGGGGAGCTGCGGCCGCATCTGCTGACGCTCGCGCAGTGCGCGGTCGGCGTGGTGTGCCTGCCGTTCATCGCACCGCTTGCCGCCGAGCCCATCGGCGCGATGCAGTGGTTCTGGCTGATCGGCATGGGCGTGCTGCATACGGGGCTCTCGTATGTGCTGATCTACGGCGCGCTGCCCAGGCTGACCACGCCGATCATCGCCGTGCTGCTGTTCATCTATCCGTTGACGGCCATCGTGGTCGACGCGCTCGTGTATGGGCGAGCGCTGTCGCTGCCGCAACTCGCGGGCATGGCGTTGATCGTGGTCGCGAGTCTGGGCGTCAATCTCGGCTGGCCGCTGCTTTCAGCATTACGGCCGGGCGGACGTGCGCGGCGTCACGCGGATTGAGTTGCGAGCGTGCCAGCGCGGCACGCACAGTGGCATTGGACGCAAAGCGGTTCGCGTTCTCTGCTCGCATCGACCCGAAACGTACCTTGCAAAAAACCAACGTTCTCCATGCATTTCGCACAATCGAGAATTCTTCTCGTTTATAATTTCAAGATATTACAAGCCGGGCACTGATCCGGCTTCCGCTGTATCTCCCATCCCCACATCGACATGCCATTCCGCGGCAGCCGATGTCACGCCCGCGCATTTCGCGCGCTGACGAGCGGCGCCCCGGCCGTTTCGATTTTCGAATTCATTCGACAGTAACAGGGGATCCCCACTGCGCCTTGCCTGACCCATTTCGCGGCCCTTGCCTTGCCGCGCGGCGCGCGTTTGCCCGCGTGCCATGCCGCTTCGCCGCACTTCAAAACCCAAACCTATAACAGCCACCGATCCGACTCAAAGAACGTCAACATGAACGTCAATAAGAAGATTTACCGCGCACTGCTGATCGCCACTTCCCTCGCCGGTGCGAAGCCCTTGATGGCGCAAGAGACGGCACCCGCCGCCGGCGCCGCCGACAACACGCTGCCGGCCATCGCCGTCAAGGCCGCCGTCGACCGCTCGTACGACACCAGCACGTCGAACACCGCGACCAGAACCAGCATGTCGCTGATGGACGTGCCGCAGACCGTCAATATCGTGCCGCGCGCGCTGCTCGACGAGCAGAACGCGAGCTCGTTGCAGGACGCGCTGCGCAACGTGCCGGGCGTCGGCTTTTCAGTCGGCGACGGCCAACGCGATCAGGTCACGTTGCGCGGCTTCAACAGCATGACCGATCAATACGTCGACGGCATTCGCGACGATGCGCTCTACTACCGCGACCTGTCGAACGTCGAACGCGTCGACGTGGTGAAGGGACCGGCCGCCGTGCTGTATGGACGCGGTTCGGCGGGCGGGCTGATCAACCGCGTGTTGAAGAAACCCTCGGCGAATCCGCAGCAAGCGGTGGGCGTCACGCTCGGCACCGAAGGCGAGCGCCGCGGCGAATTCGACCTCGGCTGGAACGCGAACGATGCGGCGCGTTTTCGCATTACCGGCGCCGCCGAAAACTCGAACAGCTTTCGCGACCAGTTCCAGTTGAACCGCCAGGCCGTGGCGCCGTCCGCGCAATTTCGCATCGACCGCGACACCACGATCAATCTCGAAGCCGATTATCTGCACGATCGCCGCACCTCCGATCAGGGCCTGCCCGCGTATCTCGGCCGTCCGGTCAACGTGCCGATCAACACGTATTACGGCTCGTCCAACGCGGTCAACGCCTCGTACAACGACATCGACGCGAAGAGCGCGACCGCGTCGCTCGACCACCGCTTCAACGATTCGCTGTCGTTGCACACCGCCGTGCGCGCGTACGACTTCTCGCTCGAACGCAAGAACTACGTCACGTTCGAGCCGATCAAGACGGCGGCGCATCCTGTGGTGACGCTCGACCAGAGCACGCGCTTTCGCCAGGATCACGGCGTGGACGGCCTGTTCGAACTGACGCAAAAGACCACGCTGTTCGGCATGAAGCATGAGTTGCTGTACGGCGTCGAGTTATCGCAACAGCAGAAGTTCGACACGATCTACTCGACCAACAAGGTCGCCACCTACGATCTTTACAATCCGCAACTGGTCAACTTGCCCGGCGTGAAGCCCGGCACCGCGGCGAAAACCAATGCGGCGACGGTGCTCGGACTGGTGGGCGTCTATGCGCAGGACCTGATCTCGCTGACCGAGCACTGGAAGATTCTCGCGGGTTTGCGCTTCGACTATCTGACGCAAACGCGCAACGACTACACGCCGGCGCACGTGAATCTGGATCGCACGGACCGCGCGTGGAGTCCGCGCGTGGGCCTGATTTACGAGCCGCTCGACTGGGTGTCGCTGTATGCGTCGTATAGCCAGTCGTTCTCGCCGCTCGCCGACACGCTGATCAGCAGCGGCGCGTTTGCCAACGGCTCGGCGCTGGCGCCGCAAAAAACCACCAGCTTCGAAATCGGCTCGAAGTTCGACCTGGGCCGGGCGAGCGCGAGCGTCGCGCTGTTCGACATGAAGCAGACCCATCAGCAGATCGCCGATCCTGCTAACCCGGGCTACGCGCTGCCGGTCGGCACGCAGCGCTCGCGCGGCCTGGAGCTGTCGATGACCGGCGAGATCGCGCCCAAGTGGTCGGTGTACGCGGGCTACGCGTATATGAACGGAAAAGTGGACGGCTCGCCGCAAGCGACCTCGGCCGGGCTGGTTTTGCACGACAACACGCCGGGCCTGATGCCGCGTCATAGCGCGAGCGTCTGGATCAAGCGCGACCTGAAGTACGGCTTCTACGCGGCGGGCGGCGCGCAGTTCCAGTCGGCGCGCTATACGTCGGCAAGCGATGCGGTCACGTTGCCGTCGTTCGTGACCTTCGATCTGGGCGCGGGTTATCACGGCAAGAACGTCGACGTCACGTTGACGCTGGAGAACCTGTTCGACCGCAAGTATTTCATCGCGGCGCACGGCAACGCGGACATGTACAACATGCCGGGCGCGCCGCGCACGCTGACCGTGGCGGCGCGGTGGCACATGTGAAGTTTTTCGGACGCGGCGGCGTTTGGCTGCGTTGAATCGTCGAATAAAAAACCGGGCGCGGCGCCCGGTTTTTTATTTCAATCGCCGTAATGAAAACGGCAGGCAATCACATAGATCTTTCCGTCTCGCGGCAGGTAGACGAGACGGTCGCCATGCGTGATGCGGCGCGACCAGAAGCCGCTCAAGCTGCCGACCAGCGGCTCCGGCTTTCCCGTACCGCTATAAGGATCGCGCCGGCATTCCTCCAGCAACGTGTTGATCTTGCGCAGCACCTTGCGGTCGGTTTCCTGCCAATAGAGATAGTCGTCCCACGCTTCGTCGGTGAACATAAAAACACCGTCAGCCTTTGCGGCTTCCTCGTTGCGGCTTTTCTGTTGGTTCATCGGTCAGCAGTTCGCGCGCGGCCGCACCGCCGGCGTTCAACTGGGCGATGGATCGAGCGAGCCGCTGGGCGTTCTTCGACGAACTCAACAGATACAAGGTCTCCTGCATCGCATTGAAATCATCGAGCGAAACCATGACCACGTTTTCGCCGCTCTGCCGGGTGATCAGCATGGGCGTGTGGTCGCGGCAGACTTCGTCCATCGCTTGCTTGAAGCCGGCACGCGCCTCGCTGTAAGTAAGGACGTTCATTCGTTTTCGATTGGAGAGGCTACCCTCCGATCGCTCCTGTCAAAAGTTAGAGACGATTCCACCGCTAAACGGATTGACCGCGCCGCGGGGACTACCGCGTGAGCCGTTGACCCGAAGGGAAAACCCCTTCCCGGTGGCCACGGCCATTGTACAGATCGCTGTACAGAACGGCAAACCCAAAAACAACGGAGAAATACGTCGTCCAACCCATCAGAGGATGCCCGCCGACAACCCCGCGCGCCACTCGGCCAAACGGCCAATGTCATTGAAGCGGCACCGCGCCGTTCGTCTCCCGGTTCACGGCCTGCAAAACGCTCATTTTTATATATAATATTTGAACTTATGAGCGATGCGACAGAGAGTCCCTCCTTGGACATTCCGACGCGCGGCCTGCTGCTACCGGCGGCGGCGCCGCGCGAGAGCACGTCCCGTGTCATCGCGGAGGCGCTGCGCGCGGCGATCGTCGACGGCACCCTGGCGCCCGGCGCGCCGCTGCGCCAGGACGCGATCGCGCGGCATTTCTCGGTCAGCGCGATTCCCGTGCGCGAGGCCTTGCGTCAGCTCGAAAGCGAAGGCTGGGCCAAGGCCGCGATCCATAAAGGCGCGACGGTCGCGCCCTTGTCGGCGGATGAAGCGCGCGAAATCTACGAAATCCGTGCCGCGCTGGAGAGCCTCGCCATCGGTCTCGCGATTCCCAGGCACACCGCCGCCACGCTGCGCGAATGCGCCAGGCTGTGCCGCGCCGCCGAACGCGAGCCCGATCCGGCGCTGTACGTGGCGCGCAACGTCGCGTTTCATATGAGCCTGTATGCGCCCGCCGCGCGTTCGCAACTCGAGGAAATGATCGGCACGCTGCATCGGCGTGGCGAACGCTATCTGCGCCTGAAGTTCGGCTTGCCGTCGTACAAGGGCGAGTCCGACAATGAACACGCCGCCCTGCTCGACGCGGTGCGGCGCCGCGACATTCCCGCGGCCCAGGCGCTGGTCGTCGCGCATCTGCTCGGCACCGGCGACGTGCTGCATCGCTTCCTGACCGAACGCCCGCAGGCGGAAGCCGCGCATGCGAATCAACCCAAGCGGCGCGGCAGACGCGCGCGCACCACCACCGGGAGCTGACTCCGCCGATGAACCGTTCCGCCGAAGCCTCACCCCTCGCCCGTTCATGGACCACGCGTCGCGACGAAAAGAACCGCCGCCTCGCGGCCATCGCGCCGTGGCTGGAAGACGGCGTGCTGCCGTCCCACCGCATCGTCGATGCGCTCGAAACGCTGATCCAGCCGGGCGACCGTGTCGCGCTCGAAGGCGACAACCAGAAGCAGGCCGACTTCCTGTCGCGCTCGCTCGCCCGAGTCGATCCACAAAAGATTCACGACGTGCATCTGCTGATTTCGAGCATCAGCCGTCCCGAGCATTTGACGCTGTTCGAGCGCGGCATCGCGCACAAGGTCGACTTTTCGTTCGCCGGGCCGCAGAGCTTGCGGGTCGCGCAATTGCTCGAGGACGGTCAACTGGAGATCGGCGCGATCTACACCTACGTGGAGTTGTACGCGCGCATGTTCGTCGATCTGACGCCGCACGTCGCGCTACTGTGCGCGGAAAAGGCCGACCGACACGGCAATCTGTACACCGGTCCGAACACCGAGGACACCCCCACCATCGCCGAAGCCGCCGCGTTCCGTCATGGCATCGTGATCGTGCAGGTCAACGAGGTCGTCGATGAACTGCCGCGCGTCGACATTCCGGGTTCGTGGGTCGACGTGGTCGTGGAGGCGGACCGGCCGTTCGCCGTCGAGCCGTTGTTCACGCGCGATCCGCGCCATATCGGCGACCTGCAGGTACTCACCGCGATGATGGTGATCCGCGGCATCTACGAACCGTATGGCGTGAGCTCGCTGAATCACGGCATCGGCTTCGACACGGCCGCGATCGAATTGCTGCTGCCCACTTACGGCGAGTCGCTCGGCCTGAAGGGCAAGATCTGCCGCAACTGGACGCTCAATCCGCACCCCACGATGATTCCCGCGATCGAGTCGGGCTGGGTCGACAGCATTCATTGCTTCGGCAGCGAGGTCGGCATGGAGGCGTATATCGAAGCGCGCCCCGATGTGTTCTTTACCGGCAACGACGGCAGCCTGCGCTCGAATCGCGTGCTGTGCCAACTGGCCGGGCAATACGGCGTCGATCTGTTCATCGGCTCGACCTTGCAGATCGACGCGGACGCGAACTCGTCGACCGTCACGCGTGGGCGTCTCGCCGGCTTCGGCGGCGCGCCGAACATGGGTCACGATCCGCGCGGCCGCCGTCATTCGAGCGAAGCCTGGCTCAAGCTGCTGAAGGATCAAGGGCCGGTATCGCGCGGACAGAAGCTGGTCGTGCAGTTGGCGGAGACCTACAAGAAAGGCGGAGAGCCGACTTTCGTCGACGAACTCGATGCGGTCGCCGTCGGCGCGAAAAACGGCATGCCGATCGCGCCCGTGATGATCTACGGCGACGATGTGAGCCATGTCGTCACCGAGGAAGGCATCGCGCATCTGCACAAGGCCGAAGGCATCGACGAGCGGCGCGCTGCGCTCGCCGCGGTGGCGGGCGTGACGCCGGTCGGATTGCGCGCGAAGCCTGAAAAGACGGCGGAGCTGCGCCGGCGCGGCATTGTCGCGTATCCGGAAGACCTCGGGATCCGGCGCGGCGAAGCGAAGCGCTCGTTGCTGGCCGCGCGCAGCATCGACGATCTGGTGACGTGGTCGGGCGGCCTGTACGCGCCGCCGGCACGCTTCAGGAGCTGGTGAGGATGGCGCCCGCCGCCTTGCGCGCGCGTGCGGATCGGGCCTGTGCACACACCGCGTGTGTCGCGCAGAACGATTTACGCGCCGATGTCGCCGGTGTTGTTGATAGGCCGGCTCACGTCCTCGCTCATGCTGTCTCTCACGCTGATGCCGCCCACGCCGCGCCGCTCGCGGCAGTGCCTTCCGACGCGCAGTTGTCGCGCTACGCCGTCACCGCGCTGATCGAGGAAGCGCAACTCACCCCCAAGCCCGCGCTGGTGGACCGGCGCGGCAGCGGCGCGCATCGCGATCTCGACCTCGCCACGATGCTGCGCTCGGCACACGCGCTCGAGCCGACCTTCGCGGCGCTGGCGCGCGCGGCGCGCCGCCGCGGCGAACCGTCGGCGCTGTTGCGTACCGAACTCGCGCAGATCGGCCGCGCCGGCGAGCACGACATGCTGCGCGCCACCGGCGGCAGCAACGCGCACCGCGGCGCGATCTGGATCGTCGGCTTGCTCGTCGCGGGCGCGTCGATGCCGGGCGGCGGCACGCAACGCCATGCGACGAACGTTTGCAGACGTGCCGCGCGGATCGCCTGCTTTCCGGATCGCTTCGCCGCGCCCTCGAACAGTCATGGCGAACGCGCACGTCAGCGTTATCAGGTCGGCGGCGCGCGCCGCGAAGCGCAAGACGGTTTTCCGCATGTCGTCGAAATCGGCCTGCCCGCGCTGGTCGCGGCACGCGCGCGAGGCATCGCCGAGGATGCCGCGCGCCTCGACGCCCTGCTCGCGATCATGGCTTCGCTCGACGATACCTGCCTGCTGCATCGCGCGGGTTTGCCGGGCTTGCACGCCGGTCAACGCGGCGCGCGCCGCGTGCTCGCTGCCGGCGGAAGTTCGACGCACGCGGGCGCCGCCGCCCTTGCCGCACTCGAACACGACCTGCTGTCGCTCAATGCATCGCCTGGCGGCGCGGCCGATCTGCTCGCCGCCACCCTTTTTCTCGACATGCTGGCGCAACACGACGCCGGCGGGAGCCCAGTCACATGGAACATCTGACCTTCGACTATCCGGCGCAACGCGCCGTCACGACCCGCGCGCATGTCGGCGTGGTGGGTTCCGGCGATCTGGAAGTGCTGCTGTCGCCGGCCGGTAACGGCGCCGCGCTGAACGCGCATGTGGTCGTGCGCACCAGCGTCGACGGCTATGGCCACATCTGGAAAAGCGTGCTCGACCGCTTCTTCACGCGCTACGACGGCGCCGCGCACATCGAAATCAACGACTTCGGCGCGACGCCGGGCGTGGTGGCATTGCGCCTCGCGGAAGCCGTCGAGGCGGCCGAACAGGGAGACGCCGCATGACTACCGTTGCGACCGCGCATCCCGCGCCGATTCTGCGCGACAGTTTCATCGAACTGCCGGCGCGCGAGCGCGCCCGCTCGCTGCTCGACGCGGGCACCTTTCGCGAATTGCTCGGACCGTTCGACAAGATCGAGTCGCCGTGGCTGCCGCTGCAAGGCGTCGTCTGCCAGGCCGACGACGGCTGCGTGATCGCGCGCGGCAGCATCGACGGCGAGCCCGCCGTGGTGGCCGCGATCGAATCGGCGTTCCAGGGCGGCAGCATCGGCGAAGTGTCGGGCAGCAAGATCGCCGCCGCGCTCGAAATGGCCTTGCGCGACTGCGAGCGCGGCAAGATCGTGCGCCCGGTGGTGCTGTTCGAGACCGGTGGCGTGCGGCTTCAGGAAGCCAATCTCGGGCTCGCGGTGATCGCCGAGATTCAGGCGGCGATCGTCGCGCTGCGCCGGCATGTGCCGGTGGTCGGCGTGATCGCGGGAATGGTGGGCTGCTTCGGCGGCATGTCGCTCGCGGCCGCGCTGTGCTCGTATCTCGTCGTGACGAAGCAAGGCCGGCTCGGCATGAACGGCCCCGAGGTGATCGAACAGGAAGCGGGCATCGAGGAACTCGACGCGAGCGACCGCCGCCGCGTGTGGCAATTGATCGGCGGCGAACAAAGGGCCGCGACCGCGCTGGCCGATCGGCTGGTCGACGACGATGCCGACGCCGTGAGCGCCGCCGTGCGCGCCGCGTTCGCGCAAGGCCTGCCGGCCGCGCATCGCAGCGAACAGGTCGACACGTTTCTGGACCGGCTCGCGCGGATCGATCCGGCCAGCGTCACGCCGGAAACGATGCGCGAGGTCTACCACCCGCATGTGCAAAACGACGCGCGCAAGGAGCAAGCATGAACGACACTCAACCGAGCCGCGGCGCGCGCTGGTTTCAGGCGCTCGCCGGCGAACCGTCCGGCAAGGCGCCGGTATTGAGCGCCGATGCGCCGCTCGGCGGCGAGACCGCGCGCTTCATCGCGGTCGTGCCCGATCCCGACAACCGTTTTCCGCGCGCGACCGATAACGTCGTCGGCCTGGAACAGGGCTGGCTGCTCGCGCGGGCCGTGCGTGAAGCGATGACGCGGGACGAAGCGAGCGGCACGCGCCGCCCGATCGTCGCGATCGTCGACGTGAAAAGCCAGGCATATGGCTATCGCGAGGAGATGCTCGGCATTCACCTCGCCTGCGCCGCCGCCGTCGATGCGTATGCGGCGGCGCGCGATGCGGGCCATCCGGTGATCGCGCTGATCGTCGGGCCCGCGATGTCGGGGGCCTTCCTCGCGCACGGCTACCAGGCCAACCGCATCGTCGCGCTCGACGCGCCCGGCACAATGGTTCACGCCATGGGCAAGGAAGCCGCCGCGCGCGTCACGCGCCGCACCGTCGAAGCGCTCGACGCGCTCGGCGAAACCATCGTGCCGATGTCGTACACCATGGCCTCGTTCGCCAAACTCGGGCTGCTCGATCAGGTGATCGAAGGCGTCGATGCGGATGCGCCGGATGCCGCGCAGATCGAGCGCGTGCGTGAGGTGTTGTCGGCGCAGATTCGCAGCGCGCGCGACGGCAGCCGTGACCTGTCGCATCGGCTCGAATCGGCGGCGGCGCGGCAGAACCGCGCGGCGTCGATCGAAGTGCGCCGGCGTCTCGCCGAACAATGGGATGCCACGTGATGCGAGTCTGCGCCGCCCCGCCGTTCCCAAACGGTCAAGCGTTGTCCCGCGATACGCGATGGCGGCCGCATGACCTGCTGCGCTTGCGGCGCCTGCAACAGTTCGATGGCGAACCGGCATGGTTGCGCGAGGCCTTTGCTCGTGCGCCGTATGCGGTCGTGCGACGCGCGTTGGCCGCCGAGGGTGTAATCGCGATTGGCGTGCGCGGCGCGGGGCGTTCGCAGCGCTATGGCACGTGGGCGTCGGCGGACGATATCGAAAATGTCATATCGCCGGAAGTGTTGGCGCACCGCAGCCCTGCTGGCGAGCGCGCCGCGTTGCCAGCGTTCGCCGCGCTCGCCGCATTGCAGAGCGAGGCCGACGGGCCATTGCGCGGCTTCGTTTGGGGACCGACTGGCAGCGCCGGTTTCGAACTCGCGGCGCAAGTGCCTACCGTGTCCGAATCGAGCGATCTCGACTTGCTGATCCGCACGCCGTCGAAGCTCGCACACGAGGACGCCGTTCGATTGCTCGGCCATCTGCAAGCTTTGGCGCAGCGCGCCGGCATTCGCGTGGACGCGCAACTCGAAACGCCCGCGGGCGGGGTGGCGCTGGCCGAATGGGCGGCAGGCAAGGCGCAGGTGATGGCGCGCGACGCACGCGGCCCGCAACTCGTCGCCGATCCTTGGGCCGCTGTTCGCGGCGACGACGTCTGATGCTTGCATTGATCTTCCCCGGCCAAGGCGCGCAGACCGAAGGGTTCCTGCATCGTCTGCCCCAGCATCGCCTCGTGCGCGAAACGCTCGCGGAAGCCTCCGAGGTGATCGGCGCCGATGTGCTGACACTGGATACCGCGCACGCGCTGCGTTCGACCGTCGCGGTGCAGATCGGCTTGACGGTTGCGGGCGTGGCGATCACGCGTGCGCTGGCCGATGAACGGCTGATACCGGCGCTCAACGCGGGGCTGTCGGTGGGCGCGTATGCCGCGGCGGTCAGTTGCGGCGCTGTCCACTTCGACGATGCGCTAAGGATGGTTCGCAAGCGCGCCGAATTGATGGAAACCGCGTATCCGTCGGGATACGGTCTCGCGGCCGTGTCGGGTTTGACGGAACACCAACTGGAAACGCTCGCCGCGCAGCACGTGAACGAAGCGCGACAGCGCGTCTATATCGGCAATGTGAATGCGCCGCGTCAGATCGTCGTGGCGGGCGCGAATGCCGCGCTGGATGCGTTTATCGAACGTGCGCTGGCAGCCGGTGCCCGCAAGGCCACCCGGCTCGCGGTGAGCGTGCCGTCGCATTGCGAATTGCTCGCGCATGCCACCGACGAACTGGTCGCCTACGCCCAGCATGTGCCTTTTTACACGCCGCACGGCACCTATGTCGGCAACCGCGGCGGCCGGCCCTTGTACACGGCGGACGCGATCCGCGACGATCTCGTCACGAACATGCGCTACACCATGCGTTGGTTCGATGCGCTTACGGCGATGCTGGAAATGGGCGCTCGCGTGCTGATCGAAGCGCCGCCCGGCCAGGTGTTGACGGACATTGCGCGCGACAACTTTCCGGATGCCGCCGCGCTGGCCGCGAGCGGCTTCCCGTTCGATCGGCTGGTGGCGACGGCGCGCCGGCGTCTGGAAGCGGATTGAGCGGTGAGCGGGCGGGCGCCACAAAGCCCGCGTTCCAGAGCGGCGCTATAAAGCCTGTTCCGGCGCGCGTCCGATCGTTTGCGAATCCGCCGCCGCACCCGCATCGCTGCGCGCGCGCTCACGCCCCGGCGTCACCACCGCGCCGCTTCCGCCCGGACGCCCCACCGATTTCGCATGCCGCTCGATCAGCCGTTGCAGCAGGCAGAACGCGCAGAGCAAGGCGCCGATCACGATGCGCGTCCACCATGAACTGAGCGTGCCGTCGAACGTGATCAAGGTCTGGATCGTGCCGAGAATGCCGACCCCGAACAGCGACCCGAGCACATAGCCGACGCCGCCCGTCAGCAGCGTGCCGCCGATCACCGTCGCGGCGATCGCGTCGAGTTCCATGCCCTGCCCTTGCAAGCCGTAACCGGACAGCACGTAGAAGGTGAAGACCGCGCCGCCGAGCGCCGAGCAGAAGCCGCTCAACGCATACACGCCGATCCGCGTATGCGCGACCGGCAAGCCCATCAGCAGCGCCGAGCGCGCGTTGCCGCCGACCGCATACACGTTGCGGCCGAAGCGTGTGAAATGCGCGATATAAATCGCCGCAAGCAGCGTGATGAAGGCGATCAACACATTCGCGGTGACGGAACCGATACCGATGTCGAGGCGAAACGCCGAGATCGCGTGAAAGGTCGGATCGTTGATGGTGATCGACTGCGTCGTGATCAGAAAGCACAGACCGCGCGCGAAGAACATGCCGGCCAGCGTGACGATGAACGCCTGCAGGCGGAAGAAGTGAATCAGCGCGCCCTGCACCGCGCCGAACACGGTGCCCATCAGCAGCACGGCCGGCACGATCAGCCAGACCGGCCAATGCATGTGTTCGGACAGCACCGCCTCGACGATCGTGGTCAGCGCGACGATCGAGCCGACCGAGAGGTCGATCCCGCCCGAGACGATCACGAACGTCATGCCGATTGCGACGATCAGCAGAAACGCGTTGTCGACCAGCAGATCGAGCAGCACTTGCCACGAGAAAAAGCCGGTGTACATCACCGAGCCGAAACCGAACAGCGCGCAGAACAGCAGGATCGTGACGGCGATCGGCAACGTGCGCGGATCGACGATACGGGCGCATGCTTCGAGGAGTCGTCTCATCGGGCCACCCCGCGCTGCGTGAAGAGCGACATGGCGATCGCGCGCGCCGCCGGCGACTGGATCACGCTCACCGTGAGCACGACGGCCGCCTTCACGACGAGCGTCGCTTCCGGCGGCACGCCGATCGAATAAGTGGTGTAAGTGAGCGTCTGGATGATCAGCGCGCCGAGCACGGTGCCCGCGAGACTGAAGCGGCCGCCGAGCAGCGACGTGCCGCCGAGCGTCACCGCGAGGATCGCGTCGAGTTCGAGCAGCAGGCCGGCGTTATTGCCGTCGGCGCTGCGCACGTTCGAGCTGATGAGAATGCCCGCCATCGCGGCGGTCAATCCCGAGAAACCGTACACCGCGAAGACGAGGGCTTTCGAGCGCAGTCCGACGAGACGCGTCGCGACCGGATTCACGCCGATCGCTCGAATGAAGAGCCCGAGCGCGGTGCCTTCGACGAGCGCCGCGGTGGCGAGCACGGCCACCGTCGCGATCCACACCGAACATGGCACACCAAGCCAGTAACCGCCGCCCACGAACAGATAGCCGGGCGCGCCGATCGGAATGATCTGCCCCGCCGTCAGCAATTGCGCGATGCCGCGGCCGGCCACCATCAGAATCAGCGTCGCGATGATCGGCTGCATGCCGACGAACGACACCAGCAAGCCGTTCCACATGCCGCTCAGTACGCCGACGATCAACGCCGCCACCAGGGCCTGGGCGATCAGTCCGCCGCTCGGCACGGGCTGCGTCGCGAGTATCGTCGCGGCGGCGGCGCCCGCGATCGCCACCACCGCGCCGACCGAAATGTCGATGCCGCGCGTGGCGATCACGAGCGTCATGCCGGTGGCGACGAGCACGAGCGGCGCGGCGCGATTCAACACGTCGATCGGCGCGCCGAACAAATGGCCGTCGAGCATCCGCAGCGACAGAAAATGCGGGTTCACCCACAGGTTCAGGCCGCACAGCAACGCGAGCGTGACGCACGGCCAGATCAATGCGCGCTCGGCGCCGTCGCGCACGAACCAGTTCGATAGCTTCATTCGCCGCTCCCCGCGATGAGTCGGTAGATGTTGTCTTCGTTCGAAGCCTTGCCGGCCACTTCGGCGATCTTGCGGCGGTCGCGCAACACCGCCACGCGATGGCTGACCCGCACCACCTCGCTGATCTCCGACGAGATGAACAGAATGCTCAAGCCGTTCGCGCACAACGCCAGCAGGCGGTCCATGATGTCGAATTTGGCCGCGACGTCGATGCCGCGCGTGGGTTCATCGAGAATCAGCAGCTTCGGATCGGTGGCGAGCCAGCGCGCCAGCAGCGCTTTTTGCTGGTTGCCGCCCGAGAGCAGCCCGATCGGCTGCTCGGCGTCCGAGGCCTTGATGCCGAGCCGCTCGATCCACAGATCGGCCAGTTCGCGCGCGCGTTGACGGCTGACCTTGCGCCACCATCCGCGTCTTGCCTGCAAGGCCAGCAGGATGTTCTCGCGGATCGAGAGTTCGGCGACGATGCCTTCTTTCTTGCGATCTTCCGCGCAGTAGCCGATACCGTGATGCACCGCGTCGCGCGGCGAACGCAAGCGCACCGGCCGGCCTTCGACGAGGATCGTGCCGCTGTCGGCGCGGTCGGCGCCGAACAGCAGCCGCGCGGTTTCGGTGCGGCCCGAGCCGAGCAATCCGGCGAGGCCGAGAATCTGCCCCGGCTGCACGTCGAGGTCGAGCGGCTGCATGGTGCCGCGCCGGCCCACGCCGCGCAATTCGACGAATGGCTGAACAGCTTCCTTGCCATGCTGATATTCGTGCGGATCGCGGCCTTCATGCGCGGCTTCACGCAGGCGCGCGCTCATGCGCTCGTGGCCGACCATCTTCGAGACGAGTTGATCGGCCGGCAAATCGCGCGCGAGATATTCGCCTTCGCGCTCGCCGTTGCGCATCACCGTGATGCGATCGGAAATGGCATACGTCTGCTCGATGAAGTGCGTGACGAACAGAATCGCAATGCCGGATTTCTTGAGATGGCGAAGGATTTTGAACAACTGCGCGACTTCGCTGTCGTCGAGGCTCGAGGTCGGCTCGTCGAGGATCAACACGCGCGCATCGACCGACAGCGCTCGCGCGATCGCCACCATCTGCTGCACGGCGATCGGATAAGCGTCGAGCGAACGCGTGACGTCGAGCGATACGTCGAGACGCGCGAGCGCGGCCTGCGCGCGGCGCTTGATGTCGGGCCAGTCGATCGCGCCGAAGCGGCGCGGCTGCCGGCCCGCGAAAATGTTCTCCGCGACCGACAGGTTCGGGCACAGGTTCACTTCCTGATACAGCGTGCGCACGCCGGCCGCCTCGGCTTCCTGCGGCGAGGCGAACGCCACGGTCTCGCCGCCCAGGCGGATCGTGCCAGCATCAGGCGCAACCACGCCGGTCAGCACGTTGATCAGCGTGGACTTGCCGGCGCCGTTCTGGCCCATCAGCGTGTGGATTTCGCCGGGGAACAGGCGGAAATCGACCTGCTGTAGCGCCTTCACGCCAGGAAACGTCTTGCTGACGCCGGCGGTGGCAAGAATGGGCTCGTGTGCGTTCGCGGCGCCATCGGCAATGGTTGCGATAGCGCCGACGGCCGGCGGATTGGGTTCAGAAGCGCGATGCGTCATAGACCTCGCTCGATCGGCGGTGCGTTGGTGCGTTGCTTCGGTGGCTCTGGCGAAACTCGAAGGCACTCAGCGGACACCGCGGAAAAGAGACCGCCCGCTGCCCAAGCAGACGGGCGGTCAGGCACCGCTGGAGAAACTGCTACACCTGTCCGTACTGCGCTTTCGTGCTGAGTTCGTGCGCCGCTTTTTGGTCAGCAAGCCTCGGTACTGTGCGTCAGTACTTGCGCGTCGGCAATGTCTGCGCCGCGACGCTCATCGGAAAGACGGTTTCTTCCGTGAGAATGCGCTTGGGCAGCGGCTTGCCGGCCACGACGTCCTTCACCGCCGACATCAACTGCGGCCCGAGCAGCGGACTGCATTCCACGTCGACGTTCATCTTGCCGGCGGCCATCGCCTGGAAGCCGCCCTTGGTCGCATCGAAAGAGACGACGATCACGTCCTTGCCCGGATGCATGCCGGCTTCTTCCATTGCCTGGATCGCGCCGAGCGCCATATCGTCGTTATGCGCATAAACTACGTTTATTTTATTCCCATAGGTTTTTATAAACGCCTCCATGACCTGCTTGCCGCCGGCCAACGTGAAGTCGCCGCTTTGGGACGCGATGATCTTGAACTTGGGATCGCTCTTGATTACTTCGATCAGGCCGGCGTGCCGGTCATTGGCGGGCGCGGAGCCAACCGTTCCCTGAAGTTCCGCGATATTGACCGTGTTCTTTTCGTTCTTGTAGTGGTCCGCAAGCCACTTGCCGCCGCGCCGCCCTTCTTCCAGAAAGTCGGAGCCGATCATCGTCACGTAAAGCGAGGTGTCTTTCACGTCGACGTTGCGGTCGGTCAGGATCACCGGAATCTTTGCGGCTTTAGCCTCGCGCAGCACCGGCTCCCAGCCCGATTCCACAACCGGCGAGAACGCGATGACGTCGACTTTCTGCGCGATGTAGGAGCGGATCGCCTTGATCTGGTTTTCCTGCTTTTGCTGGGCGTCGGAGAATTTGAGCTTGATTTTCGCTTCAGTGGCGGCGGATTTCACCGACTCGGTGTTCGCCGTGCGCCATGCGCTTTCGGCGCCGACCTGGGCGAAGCCGAGCGTGATCTGTTTGTCCTGCGCGTAGGCGCCCGGTGCTGCCAGCGTCAGCGCGCCCATGCCCGCGCACAATGCGAGCGCGCCCAACGCACGACATGCGGCGCGTCGTGTATTCGCCATGACTGTCTCCTGATCGTTGTTGTGTAGGCGACCCAGCGAAACCGCCCAGCGCTTGCGGCTTTCACGGTGCGTGGATCGTGATGTAGCGTAGTGTGCGGCGCGTTAACCGTCCAATCATATGATTCGCGCCGACGATATCAATTCTGGTATAGCGGACGGTGTCGGTTGTCGCGTGGCCGTGTGTCGACCTCCGCGTCGAGGATGTCGGCGGCGCCTGGTCCGCGTTCCGGCTGACGGGCTTTTTATGCGCTTACGTGCCGATGGCGCGCTGCCGGGCTGACCGGTTCACGACGGTCTACCGCGTTACCGCACGCGGCGTGACCCAACGAAACGTCAGATTGATTCGTTCGCCCGTGACATCAGACTCCTTAGGCACCCGATGCCGCCATTCGGCCTGCGTGTCGCCTTTCATCACCAGCAAACTGCCGCCTTTGAGCGAAAACGACTTCGTCACGCCGGTTTCGTTGTGGCGCAAATCGAAGGTGCGCGCCACGCCGAGGCTCACCGACGCGATCACCGGCCGGGCGCCGAGTTCAGGCTCGCGGTCCGCGTGCCAGCCCATGCTGTCGGCGCCGCTGCGGTAGCGGTTGACCAGCACGCTGTTGAAACGGGCGTTGCAGGCGGCTTCGGCGGCGGCCTTCAGTTCGGCGACGGTCGGCGTCCAGGGTTGCGGCACGTTGCGGATACCCGAGTAGACGTAGACCGCGTCCGGCTCCCCTTGCCAGGCGGTCAAACGCGGCAGCGGCACGCGGCCGGCGGGCGTACCCATCATGTCCTGGCGCCATTCGACTTCGCCGACAAGCCGCGTCAAAGTCCGCTGCGCCGCCGCGGGCGTCAGCCAGTCGGGATACCAGTCGACGTCGGGCGCCGGCAGGCGATGATCATCAAAGAGATCCATCATGAGATTGGGCTGAGTGCGGCCGCACGCGCGATGCGTGCCGGGAGAAAAGGTGTGGCTATTATGGCGGCAGCGACAGAGCGGCTCACGGTGATCGTCGGGAAGGAGATGGCGTTTGATAACCAACTGCCGAAGCTGTTTCCGCATGCCGACGCGTGCAGTTGGTTCGCCGGAAACAATAGGGCTATCGCGGAGACGACATTTCGCGATTCAACGCTGCAGTGCGACCCAATATCCTGGCCGCCCGTGCGCCCGGCATCCGGCGAAACTATTGCCGCGCAACGCGCGCTGTTCGTTCGACGAACCGCGCGTATCGTCTGATGGACCGGAACTCATCGACGCGGTCAGGTGAAGACGGCGACGTAAAACACCACTGCGCCGATCACGGCGCCGATAAAGCAGAAGCCCTCCTCGGTATCCTCGCCATTCGAACGCAACCACCCGCCGACCACCCCGAACAACCCTGCGATGCCGAGCGCGACGCACACCATCACGATGTAGAAGAGCGCGGTTTTGCCCAGTTCGGAAAAGTCGATGTTGCGCACGCCGACGTACAGGCTGACCGCCATCAGCGAGAAGACCACCAGCGGCAGCATCACATGGCTGCCCTCGTACCCGACATGATGCGCGTGGTGCGCGGGCGGTAACTGATTGCCTGATCTGAGCAGTTTCATGATGCCCCCTGCCTCGCCTTTACCGGCGATAAAACGAACCGCGATCCGGCCGCGGCGGCCCTGATGCAAGCCGGTTCATTTTGAGAATAGTCTACGCACGGACACGATTCAAAGCCCATTTAATTATGGCTCTGTGAAGCGCCGGGCGGGCCTTGCGTCGCGATGTGTCGATGCTGCGATGCAGTAGCCGCGGCGGCCGCCAAGGCGGGTTCTATAACGTGGCGAGCAAGTTTGGTGCCGCCCGGCGCGCAGTGGCACATGCCGGTAGAATGGTTCACCCCGTTCGCTAACGCGGCATCGCAGTCTCCGAGTCGCCCAAGGTTCAGTTCGTCTCGGCCCCTTCCCGCCCTTATCTTCGCTATGCGCCGCTCATCGTTTCTTGTCCGCATCATCCTGATTGGCATCCTGCTGCATATTTATGTCGGCTTCCGTCTGATTCCAGACATGCCGATCGATACTGTCGGCCGAGGGCTCTGCGCGCTGTGGCTCGTGCTGTCGATCTTTCTGATTCCGCTCGGCATGCTGGCGCGCACCATCAAACGACAGCCGCTCGGCGACCGGCTCGCATGGGTCGGCCTGCTGGCGATGGGTTTTTTCTCGTCCTTGCTGGTGCTGACTTTTTTGCGCGACGTGGTTCTCGCGTCGCTGCTCACCATTGATGCAATCTGGCCGCGCGCCGTGGCGATGGGAAACTGGCGGACCGGTTCGGCGGCAGCGGTGCCTTTGGCTGCGCTGCTTTCGACGCTCGTCGGTCTCGTCAACGCGCGCCGGCGCGCCAGAGTGGTGACGATCGAAGTGCCGATCGACGATTTACCGCCCGCGCTGGACGGCTTCACGATTGTTCAGATCAGCGATATCCACGTCGGCCCAACCATCAAACGCCATTACGTGGACGCCATCGTCAATGCGGTGAACCGTCTCGAGCCCGATCTGATTGCCGTGACCGGCGATATCGTGGACGGCAGCGTGCCGCAATTGAGGAACCACACGCAGCCGCTCTCGCGGTTGAGCGCGCGTCACGGCGCTTTCCTCGTTACCGGCAACCACGAGTATTACGCCGGCGCAAATGCATGGATCGACGAATTCCGACGCCTCGGATTGACCGTGCTGCTCAACGAACACGTGATCGTGGACCACGACGGCGCGCGCGCCGTGATTGCCGGCGTGACCGATTATTCGGCGGGTCATCATGACCCGTTGCATCGTAGCGACCCTGTCGCCGCGCTTGCCGGCGCGCCTGGCGACGTGCTGATCAAGGTGCTGCTCGCCCATCAGCCGCGCTCCGCTGAGGCGGCCGCGGCCGCCGGTTTCACGCTGCAGCTATCCGGCCACACGCACGGCGGTCAGTTCTTTCCGTGGAATTTCTTTGTGAGATTTCAGCAGCCGTTCACAGCCGGCCTCGCACGCCTGAATGGACTGTGGGTGTACACGAGCCGTGGCACAGGGTATTGGGGACCGCCGAAGCGTCTCGGCGCGCCGTCTGAAATCACCCGCTTACGCCTTGTGCCTGGCGAGCCCGATTAAGGCATCCAAATAAAGCGAAACGCAGGCGCCGTCATGAAACGGCGCCTGCGTTGTATTGGACTGACTGCATGACAGGAGCGCGGACGTCGGCAATGACATCCGCTTCCAAGGCGCCAACGTGCAGCGCCCGTTAGCCTGACTATTGCGCGGGCACGACGGCCACGCTGGCTTGCGGCGCGAACGCTACCGACACCTGCATACCGGGAGTCACATTGGCGAGTGTTGCCGGCTCGCGGCCCTTGATATGAAACACGGCGTTATTCGGACCCTTCAGGGCCAGGATGCCCGACGCGTGGTCGACGGTCTGGATCTCGGCGGTGACGTTCCCGGCGGTGTTGGACTGAACGACCGGCGTAGCAGCACCTTGACCGGCACCACGGGTAACGCTGATCACGGCGTTGCGCACCATGCGGACGTGGACCTTGCCGCCCTGCTTGATCTGCGTAAGGTCGCGCGAGTCGGTGACATTGAACGAAGCCTGGCTGCCGCGAGCATCGCGCACGGTGACCGAATGTTTCGCCATGTCTACCGATGTCACGACGCCTTCCGCCTGCAGCGTGCTGCTACCTTCGAACGGCGCGGGCAGACCTGCGGCAAACGACATGAGCGGAGCGGCAGCAATCAACGCGCCGGCGATGATGCGACGAGCTTGAACTTTCATACTTTCCTCAACTGGGGTAAACGGCTAAAACGGACGACGTCGAGCGAATCCTGGATCAAGACCTTCCGCACAATGCTCGAGCAAAGCCGCTAGAAGTGAAACGTGGATTGAGCGCTGCGAGAGTGCTAAAAGCGCGCGACGTATTTGGAAATGTGCGAACAGTGTGGTTTCCGGGATGAGGTCGGTCAATATTCGGAGTCCCCATTTACGCGGTGATAGTTCCAGATTTTCACTGGAAGTTTCCACAACAGGACATGAGTTCGCCAGCACTGTGTGCTTTATCCCGGCTTGACTTACCTTTGCAGAGCCGCCTAAAATTCGCCCACTTCATTTAGCCGGAATCACGATCTTGGACAGTAGCAGTACTACCAGTCGAGCTTCGATTCACCCGATCACCTGATCGGCAAGATTTCCGCGTCAGCTCTCCTGCCTGTCGCCGTCTTGCCTCCGGGCTCGACGGTGCGCGTCGTCTCTTTACTTTTCACAGCCTTTTATCGCGCTTCTACGCGTGTGAAGCGCCGCATGGTTCGATGCCATCCGATTGCTCCGCGACGTTCAGCGCCACCGCGAGCCCCGCTCGCGTTCTCGTCATGCCTGACCGCATCCGCGTTTCGTCGGCGATTCGCGCTGCTGTCATGCGCACGGTTCACACTGCGCGGATACGCGCCACAAGCTTTCTTACCGATGACAATTGAATTCGTCTTGCGGCTTCTTGCCGCCTTCGCGTGCGGCGTGGCAATCGGCCTCGAACGGCAGATGCGTCAGCGCAACGCCGGCCTGCGCACGATCACACTCGTCGCGAGCGGCGCGTGCCTGTTCGTCACCCTCGGCGTACTGACCGGCAACGGCACTACCGGCATCACCCAGATCGCCGCGTATGTCGTATCTGGCGTCGGCTTTCTCGGCGGCGGCGTGATCATGCGCGACAAGGGTTCCATTCAGGGCATCAATACCGCGGCGACCTTGTGGTGTTCGGCGGCGGTCGGCGTGTTATGCGGTGCGGGCCATTACGGCCCCGCGATCGCCGGCACCGCGGTTGTGCTGCTCACCAATACGGTGCTGCGTGAAGTGAGCCGCACCATCAACGCGGCGCCGGTTTCCAACGCGGACCTGATTCGCGAGTACGTGCTGACGATCGTCTGCCGGGAAACCGACGAGATTCACATTCGCACCGCCGTGTCCAACTCGATGTATTCGGCGCCATTGTCGTTCCAGAGCCTGACCAGCGAGGACGTGGAAGGCGATACCGGACGTATCCGTGTCACGGCGACACTGAAGCTGCATCCCAAGGACCAGCCGAAGCTCGAACAGATGGCAAGCCGCATCAGTATGGAAAAAAGCGTATCGAGCGTCAGTTGGACGGCCAGAGAAGCGGAGCCGACGCCGGAATAATGCGCCGTGAGCAAGTGCCGCTTATGCGGGCGCATCGTCTACACTTAGTCGCAATACATTCAGACAATGTTAATTTACCGTCCTGAATATGGACTGCCGCATGACCATCGACTAAGCTCTGTCACCGTGAATTTTTCACACTCAACCAAGGAGTCTCGATTATGGAACACGGCATCATTGCATGGCTCATCATCGGCGCGATCGCCGGCTGGCTGGCCGGCGTGCTCGTCAAGGGCGGCGGCTTCGGCTTGATCGTCGACATCATCGTCGGGATTGTCGGCGCGTTCATCGGCGGGTGGCTTGCCGGTGTGCTGCATATCTCGCTTGGCAGCGGCTGGATCGGCTCGATCATTACTGCTGTCATCGGCGCGGTCATTCTGCTGTTTCTTATCCGCCTCGTCCGCCGAGGTGGTTGAGGGTCGCATTTGATGTCTTCCGGCGTCAGGGGCGAAGGCCGCCTGACGTCGGTTTCGACTAGAGAAGCACGTCCTCAGCCGGCAACATCGAGCCGGTGTCACGCAGCCGCGTATGCCAGTTGAAAGCCTGGTCCAGTCGATGCGGCGTTTGTCCTCCCCATTGCAAGGCGTCCCGATAATAGTCGCGCAACAGATCGCGATACAGCGGATGCGCACAGTTTTCGATGATCAGCGTGGCGCGCTCGCGCGGCGCCAGCCCGCGCAGATCGGCCAAGCCCTGCTCCGTCACGACCACGTCCACGTCATGTTCGTTGTGGTCGCAATGCGGCACCATCGGCACGACGCTCGAAATGCGGCCGCTCCTCGCCATCGATTTGGTTGCGAAGATCGCGCAAGACGCATTGCGTGAAAAGTCGCCCGAGCCGCCGATGCCGTTCATCATGTGCGTGCCGCCCACATGCGTCGAATTCACGTTGCCGTAGATGTCGAATTCCAACGCGGTATTCAGCGCGATCAACCCAAGCCGCCGGATCACTTCCGGATGATTGCTGACCTCTTGTGGGCGCAATACCAGACGATCGCGATAGCGTTCGAGTTCGCCGAACACCTGCGCCTGACGCGCGGCCGACAACGTAATCGATGCGCCTGAGGCGAACGTCACCTTGCCGGCATCCATCAGGTCGAACGTCGAATCCTGCAGTACCTCCGAGTAAATTTCGAAGGGATCGAAAGGCGAGTCGGCGAAGCCCGCCAGCACCGCATTGGCGATCGTGCCGATGCCCGCCTGCAGCGGCGGCAAGCGCCGAGGCATGCGACCGCGCGACACCTCGTACTGAAAGAACTCGATGAGGTGGCCCGCGATCATCTTCGTCTCTTCATCGGCCGGCAACACCGTGGACGCACTGTCCGCCATATCGGTGATGACGATCGCCGCGATCCTGTCGAGTGGAATCTCGATGGCCGGTGTGCCGACGCGATCGTGTGGATGGACGATCGGCAACGGCTCCCGGTTCGGCCTGCGACCTGGAATCCAGATGTCGTGCAGCCCTTCGAGAGCGATCGGCTGGGCCAGATTGATTTCAACGATGATCTTCTCGGCGAGCATTGCGAAGCTCGCCGAATTGCCGACGGAAGTGGTCGGCACGATGCCGCCCGTCTCGGTGATCGCTGCCGCTTCGATAATCGCGACGTCGAGTTTGCCGAGTTGATTCGCGCGCAGCATTTCGACGGTTTCGGACAGATGCTGATCGACGAACATCACTTCGCCACGATTGATCGCATCGCGCAGGGTCTTGTCCACCTGGAAGGGCAAGCGACGCGCCAGCACGTGTGCCTCGGTCAGCATGCGATCGACGTCGTGGCCGAGCGATGCACCGGTCATCAGCGTAATGCGCAGCGGCTTGCCTTCGTTGCGCGCACGTTCGGCGAGCGCGACAGGGACGGCTTTTGCGTCGCCCGCGCGTGTAAAACCGCTGGCGCCGACGCACATGCCGTCCTGAATGAGAAGCGCCGCAGTTGCGGCGGAAGTGATTTTTCCGCGCAGCGCGGCGCAGCGAATCCGGTCTTCGTACATGAAACTGAGTCTCTCCATGGTCACCAGTTCTGGCTACCGGTGCGCACATCGGCGGCGTGCTTCGTTCAGTAGCCCGATTGTCGCAACAGGCGCGACGTCTTCCTGAGAGGGCGTCGCGGCCAGGTACTTCGTCGCGCCGTCACTTTCGCAACGGCTCTTGCAGGCACGACTTGGGTAAGGTGCGGCGCTGACTAGCTACCGAAATAGATATTGCAGAAACTCATGGGGCCGACGCACTCTTCAGCTTTAGCGGCCGGTGCGGCACGGTGGTCTTGCATGGCGGCGCTGTCGGCGCGTTGGTTATTTGCCTGGGCGGCCTTCTGTTGCGGCGTGGACGGCGCGGTTTGTGCATGAGCAACAGCAGCGGATAAAGCACAGGCAATCAGGACAATCCTCAACACTTTCATTTTTTTCTCCGGGACTTACGGTTACTGCGAGGCAGCGATGAAACTATAGAGCCGCCGTTCATGCGGATAAACGTGGCTGTCCGGAAGTGACCTTTCCATCCGGCGGAAGGATCGACGCGTGCGACCGATCACATGAGCATCGGTCAACGTGTATTGAAAGGCGCGTCCTTGTCGAGCAACGCAGTGCAGATGAAATGCAGGCAACTCAGAATGCGCTGCACGTCATGGCGTTTGTCGCGGTCGGCATGAACGGTTTGCAACACGTCTTGCGCGATCCATGTGGCCGAGCGCACCACCACGAGCGCGTGCTCCAGAGCATGCGTGTCAGGTCGCGCGAACAGCTGCGAGAGCGCGTTGCAGGTTTGCTCCAGAACGCTGTCCCAACGTCGATGAATTGTCACCGCATAGGTGGCGCGTGACGCTTCGCTGCGTAGATCGATAACGGCGTGGCCGACTTCGAGTGTCGCAAGCATCCAGCGCAACGCATCCCGGCGGCGGCGGGAGCGTCGCGTCAGCAGCATGCGCAATTGGGAGGCGAGGTCGTGTGTGCTCGACTGAAAACGCTGATTGAGCCCGGGCAGCTTGTCGTTGCATGCGAACACGACTTGCTCGCGCAGATCGCCCATGATCCTGTCGATGAGCCACGGCATATCGGCCGGAAAAACCACCGCGAAAACGATTGCCGCCAACAGCATCGCGGCGCTCAGCGCCAGGCCGTTGTTGATCAGCAGATCAGGCGCATAGGTGACGACGTTGTCCGGCCCGGCCAGCAGGCAAAAGAACACGGAGAAGCCGATGCCATATCCGGCCGTGAGCTTGCGCGTCGCGACGAACCCGCCGAGCGCAAGCACTGGCGCAAGCATGATGCAAAGGAGCGGAAAACCGTCGATGTTGGGATACACATAGCATGTGAAGAAGTAGCCGGTCATGGTGGCCAGCACGGCGCCGAGCGCCATCTGCACGGCTGTCTTCGAAGGATTCGGCGCGGTGGAAGTCAGAGCGCACACCAGTGCCCCGCCGATCACCGCTAGACCACCGCTCGGCCAATCGGTCGCGATCCAGAACCATCCGACGATCGACAAGACCACCGCGGACCGCACGAAAGTGAATGCGACGAGAGAGCCGTTCGTCCTGCTCACGTAGCGGCTGCCATTGCGTTGCTTGTTCTCTGGCTTGCGCCTCGCCAAAGCCGCGTAGGTTTCCGAGTAGCGAATCCATTCGTCGACGAACCGATACAGCAGTTCGGCGGCCGTGTCGAAATCCGCCAGTGGTTCGGCAGGCGCGGTTTCCAGCGGACGTCTTGTTTCGCGCACGCGCCGTGGCAGGCTTGCCTGAAAGAGCCGCAAGCGGGCTGCGACGCGCGAGGCATCGACGGTGGCGTCAGCTTGCGGCGCCAGCAACGACGATAGCTGATGGAAGTACGGCTTGATCGCGTCGATCACACGCGCCGAAGCGTTGACACGCCCACGCTTGAGCAATTGGTGCAGTGCATGCAGCCGCGCACATGCATCCATGAATTCGCCGTTCAGACGGCCTAGATGTTGGCTGCGTGAGCGCATGGCGGGATCTTCGAACGCGGCGAAAATGCGCGTCGCCTCGAAACCCACGATTTCGTCGACGAGGTTCGCAAAGCGCCGCTCGAACTGACCACGCTCGATTCCACGTCCCAGCGCGTCGGCCGCGAACGCAGTAAAATTTGTGTATCGAATTTGCAGCGCGTGCAGCAGAGCAAGACTCGAACGCTGCGGCGCGATCAACGCACTGACCGCGCTCGAGCACACAATGCCAATCGTTACTTCCGCCGCGCGTGTGAGCGCGGCCAGAAACAGGTCGTGAGGCGCGGTGACATTCGGGACGCCGATCAAGGCGGCGGTGTAACCCGCCAGCACAAAACCATACCACTTGAAATGCCGATATCGGACAGCGGCAGCGATGCAGGCGCTCACCCAGGCGACCATGCCGAACATATACAGTTCAGGCTGCTGGACGAACAGCGCACCGAGCATGAGCGCCGCGACCGTGCCCACCGCGGTGCCGAAAAGCCGATAGAAACTTTTGGCGAGCACCATGCCGCTGAACGGCTGCATCAATACGAACACCGTCGTCATGGCGATGCGCGGCTGCGGCAGATCCAGCAGCATCGCGATGCCCTGCGCCAGCAGACCCGCGGTGACCGTTTTCAACAGATGCAGCCAGATCAGACCATCGCTGTTTGCCCAATCACGAATCGCCGCGCCGAGCATCGTTTGCGATGTGACGTTCCACTGTCGGCGGGAATCCGCAGGCGGTTCGATCGCACGTTGGCGTTTCATCGGAAAGCAATGCGCCCCGGGTTGATGCTGAAAGAAGCGCCGGCGAATGCTGCGCACACCGGCAGGCAAGGCGCCGATTGTAGGAGCGTGCGACGCACGCACTAATGGGACTGGTGCGGAAGGTCCCTTGCAGAACGAACAACAATGCGCTTGCGGGACAGGCGGACAATACGGCTTCTGCCGTGAATCAGAAGGATCGATGGATACGTTACAAAATATGCGAGTGTTCGTGCGAGTCGTGGAAGCCGGTAGTTTTACCGCCGCAGCGCAGTCGCTCAATTCAACGACCGGGGCGATGTCCCGCGCAGTCTCGGAACTCGAAGCCCATCTACGTACCAGGTTGCTAAACCGTTCGACACGGCGACTTGCCCTAACCACTGCGGGCGAGCGTTATATGGAGCGATGCCAACAAATACTCGCGGACGTCGACACGGCGGAAGAAGAGGCGAGTTGCGCGCACGAGCGTCCCAGCGGCGCATTGCGAATGCATAGCTTCGCCAGCATCGGCCAGCACTATGTGCTGCCGGCTATCTCGCGTTATCGCGCGCTTTATCCGGAGGTGACGGTGGAGCTGACGTTGTCCCAGCGTATGCCCGATCTCTTCGAAGGCAGTGCGGACGTCGCAGTGATCGGCGCCTCGAATTTGCCCAACTCGGATCTTGTCTCGCTGCCGCTCGGAACGACCTTTAGCATTTTGTGTGCATCGCCTGCTTATGTGAGGACGCATGGCTCGCCGCAACAGCCGGGCGATCTCGCGCATCACGAATGTCTGATCCTGCACACGCCAGCATTTCCGCCGCACGAATGGCTGCTCGACGGGCCAAACGGAGGCGAGATGATGGAAGTGAATGGGCCCGTGCACGTGAACATTGCGGAGTCGCTGATCGTTGCGATTCGCGAAGGGATGGGCATCGGCATGGTGCCGCTTTACGCGGCGATTTCCGGGTTGCGTGATGGAACGTTAATGCGCGTGTTGCCGGAATATACGCTGCAGAAAATGAACATTTACGCGCTGTATCCATCGCGTAAGTTCATCGATGCCAAGACGCGGACGTGGGTCGAATTTCTGCGCGCCCACCTGCCGGAAGTGATTGCACGCGACGAGGCGCTGCTTGCGGAAATCGGTCAGTTATATACCGACGATGAAGTCATGCCGGTTCGTGCCTGCGCCGTTGGCAGCGGCGATGCCGCCACGCATTGATGTGGAATTTTGCGTGCACCGCTTGCTGGGGCACTATGCTGTTAGCGCTGTTTGAAAAACAGAAGTGCCCTGGCGAGCGATGTTTATGTGCTGGTTGGTCGTTGCGAGAGAGCACGATTAGATGTTTGTTTTTAGCCCCATCTCGAATATGGCGCGTAAACGCACAAACCCCACCGGTGTGGGGTGGGGTCTGTGTTTCTGCATGGGAGCCTGACGATTACCTACTTTCACACGGGCAATCCGCACTATCATCGGCGTGGAGTCGTTTCAC